>NZ_JBHVEE010000053.1:0-61596 GCF_042802415.1 Streptomyces sp. NPDC057486
CCGGCCCGGCCGGCCTGGCCGCAGCCGGCATCGAACCCGCCCTGCTGCCCCCGGCCCCGGCCGCCGCCGAAACGGTGCACCACCACGCCGAGCTGGTGGGCGAGCACCTGCGTGCTCTGGAGCCTGGCGAGACAGGGGCAGCTCCGGCCGTTCATCCGGAGACAGAGCCCTCGCCTGAGCCCGTGGGTGCCGAGTCCGTCGTGTTGGACGAGCCTGTTCTGCCTGACGTCGACTACACCGAGGCCGTCCAGGGATTCATCGCTCAGTACGGCGGGCTGCCGAACGCCCGCCAGTTCGGGCTCTTCCTCGCTCAGTACGGCGTCGTTGATCCCGTCACCGGCAGCGTGCTCACGGAGGGACAGCTCAGGCCGATCCTGCAGGATTTCAAGATGCAGGCTCCGCAGCCGCCCGTGCCGGCTGACGAGCAAGAGCGAGAGACCGATGATGTCGCGCAGCCAGGATCGGCCGTGGTTGACGAAACGGATGACCGAGACGCAGGGGCTGACGCATCGGGTGACAGCCGCTCCTCTTCCGGGGCTGCCATGACTGAGCCGGCTGCCGCCTCGCAGCCGTCTGCGGTCGAGCCGGTCCTGGTCCCGACTGCCTCGGCGGCAGAAGATCGTGCGGCCGGTGGGGGAGTGCCGCAGCAGTCTCCCCGCAATGCCCCGACGGCGGGTGTGGCTGGGGACGGCGCGCCGGGGGAGCCGACCGTATGGGAGGCCTCGGTCTCCGACACGGGAGAGGCCACTGCGCGACTGCCCGAGCAGCAGACCCAGGAGGCTGATCTGGACCCTGTGCAGCAGCAGATAGTGACGGTCGCGGGGTGGCTTGCCGAGGCCGAGGAGGCCGGCCAGAAGCTCTCCGGGGCGGAGGTCGCCCGCCGTCTGGAGCTGTCTCCGAAGACCGGTCAGCGACGGGTCAATGCAGCGGCCGACTACTTGACGGAGCAGCGGCGGCAGCAGGGCCGCGCGCATCTCCGGTCGGTCAGCAGCTGACTGAACCGTTCTGACGAGTGGCCGATGACCGATCCGGGTCGTCGGCCACAGTCATGTCCGAGCCCTGCCGCGTGACCGATTCCGGGGGTGTGACCGGTGCCTGATGGCCAGTGACCGATGGCGCCGTGACCGATTCCGGCGCCCGTGACCGATGACCGATGCGGCCCGGATCGGTCATCGGTCATGACCGGCAGAGTGCTCATCGGTCACCTCGCCGGTGTGGCCGACGGGCCTGTCCGAGCGGCACTGTTCCGCCTCACGCGGCAGGGCTTGCCCACTGCTCATGCAAGTTGTCCGGGGGGTTGCATCGACCGGTCATCGTGGCTTGCCCACCCCTTGAGGTGGCTTGCCCAATCGGTCACGGGCGGCTTGCCCGCCACATGGGCAAGCCGCCCGTCTGCTATTTCAGGGAGTTGGGCAAGCCGGTCTGAGGAGGGTTCATGGCACGACATCCGAAAGGAGAAGTGCTGTGCTGAACCTGACGCCGACTGCCCCCACTGCCCGTGGAGTCTTTGACCGCTTGGACGTGGAGTGGGAGGTCCTGTGCGCGGATGCCTGTGTCCAGGCCGCCGTGACCGACTGGCTCGTGGCCGATCACCTGGCTGACGAAGTTGCGGCCGTGACCGATTCCTGGGTGTGCGGTCTCGGCCCCACCCAGTTGCTCGCCGTCCTTCAGCCGCCCAGCGGGGCTGTGACCGATGCGCTGACCGATGCCGTGCTGCGCGCTCTGTTGCGCCGTGCGGTCGGCCGTGACCGATCGGCCACGCTCGCCGCCCGCATCGTCGTCCAGGCGATGATCCCGGCCGCGGTCCGCATGACCCGCGGCCAGGTCCGCTCCTTCGGTGGCCGCATCTTCGACGACATCGGTCACATGACCATCGCTGCCCTCTACGTCGTCGCCCGCTCTACGGGCACAGTGCACGCCGTGGGCTGGTGGAGCCGTTCCTGCCCAATGGGACCGAACCGGTGGTGCGCGGTCGCGGCCGTACGGTCGCGGCCCTGGGGGAGGTGCTGCTCGCGGGGGGGGGGAGCAGATCAGCCTGTGGCACGCGATGCTGCCCGGCTGCCGCACCCCGCGGGTGATGACCGGGTACGCCCAGTACCTGCTCGCCCGGCACTTCGCGATGGCCACGCCCTGGTGCGGCTCCCAGCTCGGCGACGAACGGGGCGGCCTGTTCGGGCTGCAGCTCGCTTCCGGCGGTGCCCGCCCGGTCATGGTCGACCCGGCCCGTGGGCCCCGGAAGAACGCGTCGGCTCGGCTTGCCTGTCTCCTCCTGGTACGACACACAGATCGACATGAGCACCCGATGGGCCGTCGACCACTTCGGCAACCCGCCCATGGAGCGCTTCGAAGAACACTGCGTGCCCGGTGACACCGACGCTGCGAAGAAGGCCAGCCTCGACAAGGTCGGCGGCGCACTCTTCCTCCTCATCGCCGCCATCATCGTCTGCATCCTCATCTCCGGCCTCGCCGGCAGCTTCCTGGTCGCGCAGTGCCGCATCGCCTGGGACGCGATCCGCGGCGAGCCCGCCCTCATCGCCGGCACCATCCCCGGCGCCGGCCGCGCCTTTCTGTGGGACTGGTCCGCCTCCGTGCTCCGCTCCCTGGGCCAGATGCTTACCGCCGTCATCGCACTGGCGGTGTTCATCCTCATCGTCCAGGCCGTCCTCGACCCCGTGCAGGAAGACTGGGGCAGGGAACTGACCCTGCGCTTCCTGGTGGTCGACGTCGTGTGCATCGGCGCGGTCAAGAAGCGCAAGCAGCTGTCAGCCCGCTCCAAGCAGACCGCCGCGAACTTCCGCGCCAAGATGTCAGCCGCCCGGATCGGCGGCACCCACGGCTCCGTCTTCAGCGGTCCCTCCACCTCGGCAGTCCCCAAGAACCGCCACATCGTCAGGAAGACCACACGCGGCCTGGTCCGCGGCGCCCTGGCCGGTGTCTCTCTCGCCCAGGGCAACCCGCTCGCCGCCATCGCCTACTCCATGCCCCGCACTGTCGGCGCCACAGCCCTGGTAACCCGCATGCAAACCGGCCGCCGCCACAGCCGGCCGCACCATGCCCGCCCCGCCGGCGGCCCTGCACCGCGTCCTGGCAACCCGCCGGGCGCACCCGGCGGCGCGGGCCCCCCACCACAGGGGCCGCCGCCGAGCGGCCCCCACGGCGGCCCGCCCGGGCCGACATACCCGCCACGCCCCGCCGGCCCCACGCGTCCGGCCGGCTCGCCGCGCCGGACTGGATCCGCTGCCCGCACCTTGCGCCCCAGCACCGCTCCCGCCGCCACCTCGTCCACCACATCCACGACTGGCACGCCCGCTGCAGACCCGACGAGCCGTCCCCGTCGGCACGTCCAGGCCCACCGTGCCGTCTCCCGCCGCACCCAGCGGGCGGCCACACCACCGAGCCGATCCGTGAGGGGGCCGGGCGGATTCGACGCCTGGCTCGCCGGCCGGGAGGAGCGGGAACTGGCTCGTCGGCGCAGGCCTGCGCAAGGACCGTCGTGACGCAGAGGAACAGGAAGTGGCTGGCTGGCGGCGCAGGCCTGATCGTGCTGGCGATCGTCCTCCTGGCGGCGATCGCCGCGCACGTCGCCGGTATCGGGCAGAGCGAAGCCGCAGCCGCGACCGCACGGGCCCAGTGCGCCGCCCACGGGCCGGGCGGCATGAACGTCGACACAGTCCAGGTCGCCCAGCAGGTCAAGGCGGTGCTCGCCGGCAGCAGCAGCGACGTCAAGGTCGCAGGCCTGCCCGCGCCCAAGGAACAGCTCCCCAATGCGAAAGCCATCGTGGCGACCGGGGCGCAGATGAAGATCCCGGCACGCGGCCAGGTCATCGCTCTCGCCACGTCCCTGCAGGAGTCGGGCCTGCGCAACCTGGATCACGGCGACCGGGACAGCCTCGGCCTGTTCCAGCAGCGCCCCTCCCAGGGCTGGGGCACTCGAGAGCAGATCATGGATCCGGTGTACGCGTCCAGGAGGTTCTACAAGGCACTGAAGTCCCTCACGGACTGGGAGAGCATGCCGATCACCGTCGCCGCCCAGAAGGTCCAGAAGTCCGGCCTGCCCGACGCGTACGCCAAGCATGAAGCGCTGGCCACCGTCCTGCAGCAGGCCATTGCTCCGACGCTCGGCACCGCAGCCGCCATCTCCGGCATGCCTCCCGCGTTGGCCGGCTTCGCGGCCGGCTGCATTCCTCAGATCGGCACCGATTACGGTGGCATCCCCGCAGGCAGCCTGCCGGAGGGATACCAGATCCCCGTCACTGCCCCCGTCCGGGCACGCAACGCGATCCGTTGGGCGCTCGGCCAGCTCGGCACCCCGTACCAGTGGGGCGGCACCTGCACCAACCCCCACGGCAACACCCCCCGGGACTGGTGCGACTGCTCCTCCCTGATGCAACGCGCCTACGGTGTGGCCGGTATCGAAATCACGCGGACCACCTACACACAGATCAACGACGGAGGGGCAGTGTCGGCCAAGGCGCTCCAGCCGGGTGATCTGGTCTTCACCAACGGCACCGCATCCCGGCCGGAACATGTCGCCATGTTCATCGGCGACGGGTTGGTCGTGCACGCCCCCCGACCAGGGCGCGTCGTAGAAGTGGCTGAGCTCGCGGCCCATGGAACGATCCTGGTTGCCCGTCGCATCGCGCCCTGATTCTCAGGCGGTCACGGTCTGCGGGCGGCGGGCAGCACCCAGCCTCGCGCCACTCCGCGAAACGCAGCATGTCACCGTCGTAGGCCCGGTTGGTCTCGTGCGGGATGGGCACCTCGGCATCCTTGTGCACCTTTGCCGCGTGGTCGGGCTGCGAGGGGCACGACCCCGCCGGTCGCCGATACCGCTGTCACATCTCGTCAGAGCGTCCGGCAATCTCTAGCCGCACGATCTGGAACCCGTCGAGAAGGTCCTCGACGTTCTCGACGTACGGACCCTGATCGGCGTGGTGGCTCGCGAGCAAATCGGCACCGTTCGCGAGCCGTCACGTCCAGAGAGGGCACCGGCCCAGTGCCAGCGGTTGGCGAGTCGAGGTGCCGGTAGGAACGGTGTCATGACCCAAAACGGGCGGTGTGGTCGCCGAGTAGCAGCCGGAAGACTGGGCACCCCCGTCCGGATCGCGGGCGGCAAGGCGCCGAGTGGCGGGATGTGAGCGCCAAGGGAAGGGGCCCCGCGGTACGTGCGACGGGCCCGCGGGGCCACACGAGTACCGTCCTGTCAGGGCACTCATACCGACCGTACGGGCAACCAGCACTGACCGCCCGTCGGCAGCAGCCGGAGTGTGCACCCGTGTGCCCGCCACAGGTGTGCAGGCAGTTGGACTGACCGCAGCGGTCGGCCGGCTGAGCAGCCGGGCAGAATGGCGTGGAAGAAGCTTCGCTCACCCAAAGTGCCGCGTCTGGCCGGTCTCGGGGTGGGTGTCAGTGGCCGTGGGGTTTCGTGGTCAGTAGACCCGTGGTCCGGCGTCCGTGACGCGCACCGGTTGGGCCACACTGCCCGGGGTTTTGCCCTTGAAGACGACCTCGCAGGAGTATTTGGTCTTCACGTCCAGGGGTACCAGTACGGCCTTGGGGATGTCGTTGCACCGTGCGTGGTCGATGCTGTCGCGGTAGTTGCCGTAGAGCAGTCGCGCGACGCCGTTGCTGGTGAGGATGCCCTTGTCCGGGACTGCCTTGAATTCCACAACGTTGTCCGACCAGCCGGACTTCTTGCCGATGGTCACATCCCACGCCACCTTCAGACCCTCGTAGGTGGTTGTGCAGGTCGCCCGCGTACCGCTCTTGGATCCCAGGTCCTTGGGGCACTCGGCGGTGGTCTTGCCTGTGGCCTGAGCCATTTTGAGGGTTTTGCGACGCAGCTCGTACGTCAGATTCTCATCGAATGAGGCATCGTCGGCCGGGGAGGGCTGCGGCTCCAGCTCCGGCTCTGTGTTCGGCTTGGTCAGCTTTTGCGGCAGCACGGCAGCGGCTGGTGTCTGCTTTGCATCCTTCTCTGAGCTGGAACTTCCCTCCGCACAGCCCGTGGCCAGTAAGCCCATCGCACTGACAGCTACAACAATCTTGATCCGCATGGCCGTGACCCTATCGATCAATGAGCGACTGCTTTAACCGGCAGCGGGCGGAGCCCTGAGATCCAGACACTCGGAAGCGAAGGAAAAGCAAAGTCCCGTGGCTGGTGTCTGAATCGGCCTTCCGAACTGACTTGGTCCAGGTGGGGGGGGAGTTCTTCCCACACCGACCAGGAGGCCATCATGCACGCAGCGCTCCGTGAGATCACCCGGCGGCCGGTGTGAGCGTCACCGACCTTCCGGACGCCCAGGGCTTCTTCGACGCCGTCGACTGGGTCACCGCCGCCGTCCCGTACTTGGCCGCTCTCTCTGCGACCGCCCTGGTCATCTGGATCTGTGTGGCCCTGCGGCGCGCCCGTCTCGTACGGGACGCCCTCGCGGACCGCGTCACCGTGGAAGTGGTTCCCACCTCCACGTTCGACCCGGGCGAAGGCGAGGTCGGCCGGTGGGCGCGCCAGCTTGGCCGGGTTCATCACGCCGCCGGCGGTGTCCCGGCACGCGGCTCGGCCGTTCGGCTGCGTTACAGCGCTGACGACGGCACGATGCGGTGCTTCCTGGAGGGACCAGCCACTGCGGCCGCCGTGCTGGCCATGCCCGGCTTCGCAGAGGTCGACGTCCGGGCCCACCGCGCCCAGAAGGACATCCAGCCGGTCCGATTCCCCCAGCAGCCGCAGAGGGCGAAGTGACCGCCACCTTCGACTTCACCAAGTCCCCCACCGGTAACAACCGCCGACGTCTGTCCCATCGCTACGTGCAGCGCGTCGAACTGACGCTGGCGCTGCCGGACCGGAAGCCGCTTGCCTCCCTCGGCCTGAACCCTGACCCGCTCCAGCAGCTGGCGGCCGCCATGGCATCGGTTCGCACTGAGGACGACGAGCGGGCTGACGTCGTGCTCGACCTGGTCCCCGTCCGCGAACGTCGGCTCGTCCGGCGCCGGCGTCGGCTGCTGGCACAGTCCAAGCGCCGCGGCCCCTCCGCGTACGGCGAGCGGTTGACTGGCGGCCTCGGTGGGGGAGGGGCGTGGGAATCGGTACTCGCTGCCTGGTCCGGCGGCAAGATGGCTGGCGGCGGCCGCGGCAAGCGGTTGCCCCGCATGACCGATCTGCGCGACGGCGTCGGAAAATTCGATCCGGCGGCCGGCGCCGTGTTCGCCGTGCAGCTGCTGCTGCGGACCGAGGCCGGGCACCCGCAGATCTCACTGGCCCGCATGAATCAGCTGATCGCTGCGTTCTCCGCCACATCCGGCGAGAACTACCTCAAGCCTCACCGTCCCCGTACCCGATGGCGGATCGCCTCGTTCGAGAAACGGTTCACCACCGGTGAGTTCGCACCCCGCAAGCGGCAGTGGCTGACCGTGCCCGAGCTGGCCGGCTTCCTCAAACCACCCACCATCAAGTGCCGCGCCTCCAGCGTCGTGCGCTCCGGCGGCCTGGTTCCGCCGGCACCGTCCAACCTGCCCGTTTACACCGGCCAGCGGGACCTGGTGCCGCTCGGCGCCGTCATCTACGCCGACGGACGCGAGCGCATCGGCGCTGCCCGCGTCAAGGACCTCCTCTTCGGCCTGCAGCTGGGCAAGTCCGGCCACGGCAAGACCGAGGCCGCGCTGGTGCAGTGCATCGCGATGGCCCACTCCGGGTACGGCACCTGGTTCCTGGACCCGCACGGCGAGGGATGGGTGCGAGCAAAGCCGTATCTGGCACACCCCGGCATCGCCTCCCGCGTGTGGGAGATCAACCTGGCCCACTGCGAACCGGACCAGCTCGTCGCGTCCTGGAACCCGCTGTGCATGGAAGGCCGGACTCTGAGCGCGGTCAAGGACGTCGTCCGCGCGGTCACCGAGGGCATCGCCTCAGCCCAGAACTGGGGCGATAATGCCCCGCGCGCCCGGACCATCCTGGCCCGCGCCACCCAGGCCTTGGCGATGCTCAACCACCAGGCCGTCCGGACCGGCGAACCGGACGCCCAGTGCACGCTGTTCCAACTACGGAGCTGGCTGACGGACGAGGAGTGGCGCGAGCAGCTGCTGCCGAAGCTGCCGGAACGGGTGCGTGACTACTGGGAGAAGACGTTCCCAAAGCTTGCTGGGGACGCCGTGCCGACCGTCACCTACGCCATCGACCGTCTCGACACCTCCCCAGCGCTGCAGGCCTTCTTCGGTAGTCCGCGCTCCGCGTACGACATCCGCACGGCAATGGACACCAGCCGCGTCGTGTTCGTCTGCCCCTCCGGCAGCGAGAGCGACGCACTCGTCTCCTGCCTGCTCATCCACGATCTGCACCGCGCCGGCCTGTCCCGCCAGGACACCCCGAGAGACCAGCGAAGGACCTTTTGGGCCTGGGGAGACGAACTCACAGCACTGGACTCCTCATCGAAGGGCTTCCTCGCCGCGATCGCCGAGCAGCTACGCAAGTACGAGGTGCGGTTCATCGGGATGACGCAGATGGCTCTGCGGCTCAGTGCCATCACCCGCCAGTCCCTGCTGCAGAACCAGAGCCTGCTGTCGACGTGCGCAGCCGACTTCGACGAGGCCGCGTTCGTCGCCAGGCGCTGGAACGGGCACGTGACCCCAGAGACCATCACCGAGCTTCCGAAATACCACTACGTCATGTCGATCAACCTCAACGGCACCCCGACAAAGCCCTTTCGGGTCCGCGGCCTGCCGGTCGAGGAGCTGTTCGCGCACTACGACAACCCCGCCGGTGTGCTCGACCTGGACAAGGCGATCGACACCAACCTCCGGCGCCGGCCTGTCGGCGAAATCCTCGCCGCCCTTGAAGACCTGGACGCCGTCGTCCTCGCCCACCACACCGGCGGCCGCCGCGGCGCGAACGGCGCCGGCGACCCCACCACCTTCAT
The DNA here is from genome assembly GCF_042802415.1 of Streptomyces sp. NPDC057486. Classification (NCBI taxonomy): domain Bacteria; kingdom Bacillati; phylum Actinomycetota; class Actinomycetes; order Kitasatosporales; family Streptomycetaceae; genus Streptomyces; species Streptomyces sp. NPDC057486. Next base: position 8,910 of record NZ_JBHVEE010000053.1, read on the forward strand.
CGACTGAAGCGGAGCACTGTGATGCCGTACCCGCACACCGGCCCCACAGGCCTGGGCCAGATCGCACAGCAGGCAATGCAGGTCCTTTACCAGCACCGCCTGGTCTCCACCAGGCAGCTGCACCAGCTGATCACCCCGCACCACTCCCGCGCCGAGTACCTGCGCCGGCAACTGCACTCCTTACGCGAGACGGGCCTGGCCGAGACCGTCGGCCGCCGCGTCACCGGCCAGACCGAGCTTTTGTGGTGGCTTACCGAGAAGGGTGCGAACGCCATTGAATCGGTCGGTCTGCTGCCTCAGCGCCCGTACCGGATGAGCCCGGAAGCCGCTCTCGGCCCGCTGCAGGAACACACCCTCGCCACGGTGGAAACGGGCCTGGCCTTTGTCGACTGGGCCCGCCGCCTCGGCCACGAATGCGGACCGCTCGACTGGTCACCCGAGATCTCGCACCACTATCGCGACGACGCCCGCCCGGGTGAAGAGCTCAGCCTCATCCCTGACGCCGTTCTCAACTACGTCCACGCCGACCAGAAGGCGAAACAGCGCACCCTGCTCACCTTCTTCGTCGAAGTCGACCGCACCCAGATGACCATCGCCCGCCTCGCGCAGAAACTCCACGCATACGCGGCCTACCACGCCTTTGCTCCGCAACCGCCCTCCGGCCGCGGAGCCAAAGCAAGCCGGCGGGCCGCACCGGCCTGGCGCTACCGCTACCCGGCTTTCCCGCGTCTGCTCCTGGTCCTCACCGGCGCTTCCGATACCCGACTGGCACGGCGTATCGCTGACCTGCGCAGCCTCGCGGCCGGCGACCCGGCACTCGCCACCACCGGGCTACGGGCCGGCGTCACCACCCTCGGAGAACTCCGCGACCAGGGCCCCTTCGAGCCGATCTTCACCCCGGTACTCGGCCCCGTCGACCACACCGACGCGTGGCTGTGCCCGCAGGCCGTTGCTGCCTGACCACCCCCTCAGCAGGAGGAAGACTTCATGCTCTTCAGATCCAGCCGCCCATTCAAGGAGGCTGCATGTATGCCGGCCGCTTCGGCGGTGCCGGGCGATTACCGGGCTTGCGACGAGCTTGGCGCCATCGCCCAGCCGTTCTCGCCACTGGTCGGGGAGCTGCTTGCCCTGTACTGCCATACCCGCCCCATCGGCGCGCTCTCCCAGAGCGAGGACTGCCGGGACGAGTACCAGTTGACGGCACGGCAGATCGTCCATCACCTCGTCGAAGGCTGGCAGAACCAGACGGATGGCCGCGGCACGATAGATGACCTATTGATCCAGCCGCGCCAGAGGTGGGGCTGATGCTGACGTACTCAGTCGGGTTGGCGTGGTCATGGCGGAGTTCGGCCGGGCGTGGGCGTAGGGGGACCCGGATGGGGACTCAGGCAGCCTCGTACGAGGGGCGTACGACCCCAGGGACCTTGCGGGAGGTCGCACGCGATGTGGTTGCACGGGATGAACTGCCCGTGGTGGAGGGGTTGGCGCGGTTCGGTGATGCCACGGTCGTGCGGAGGCTGAGGCACAGGGACGGGCGGCGGCGGGAGCGGTTGGGCTTTGGGGCGGGTGAGGTCACCGCGCTGGTTACGGGGGCGGTGTGGCTGGCGCTGGACCAGACCGTACGCCAGCTGGGGGAGCGGGCGGCGGATTGTGCGCCCCATGGGGCGAGGGACCTACTGCGCAGGGTCTTCCGCAGACACGCGGAACCGGCGACGGTGCCCTCGTTGGCTCCCGAACAGCTCGCCGAGGTGCGGCAGCGGGTGCTGGAGGTGGCGGCCCGGCGCGGCCTGGAGCGGGAGTATGCCGAGACGGTCGCCGACGCGATGGTGGCCAGACTGGCGCTGGGCGCTGCGGGGGCGGTGAAAACCGGCGCTACGGGGAGCCGCCCGGGCGACCTTTGGCCACGAACGTCACGCACGGTCGTTCTCATGACCCGCCGCACCCCTTGGCGACACCCCTGAGAACGGCCGGGTTGGGACCCGGGCCACCAAACCGTCGGAGGGGCCAACCAGCAAACGACGGTACAGCGACGCAAGCGACTGAACCCCATGGGTGTCTGTTCCTGGAATGCCGGCCTGTTCCTTCGGTCGCTTCGGTCGCTTCGGTCGCTGAGCCAGTGAGGATCCTGCCCCAGCGACTCAAGCCAGACAGCCCGGAGCAGCCTCAGTCGCTGCCTCGGGATACGTCAAACCTGCAGCTCAGAGGGCATCGTCCAAATGGAGCAGCGACTGAAGCGACTCACGATGCCGGTATATGACGTCATTCCTGAGTGCGCGTGTGCGTCATATATAGAAGACTTCAGTCGCTTCAGTCGCTTTCTGTCCTCCGAGAGGCTTCTGACCTGCGGTTTTCGGTGAGCTAGGAGGTGAGCGACCAAACGCCGCTGGGTCGCTGCCCATCGTTTCGGTCGCTGGCTGACGGCCTGCCCCGACACGGAGGCCTTCCGTTTTTCAGGGGGTGTGGGCAGGTTGGCCGCGCACTTCGCTAGTGTGTGTTCATTGTTGAGTCGCTTCAGTCGCTAATGGGGGAACCACATGCCTGCTGAGCTGCGCTTTTCTCGCAGCGACTCAAGGCAGTCAGTCCCTGAAGGTTCAGTCGCTGACTCCTTGATGCTGGCTACGGCCAGGTGGTGTGCCAGCCGTGGGTGGCCAGTACACCCGCTGACGCCTGGACGTAAGACCCCAGCCGGAAACTGCGCCCAGTGCCGTGAGGCAGGGCACTCCCGCCACAGGTGCGACTGCCGGGCAGCTGGTCGGTGGTGCCACGGATTTCACGCAGCAACCCTCGACAGAGCCCGAATCGACCAATGGTGGAGCTACACGCCTGACTTCGGTGTAGGCATCGCGTGCGGCCCCGCAGGACTGGTCGTCATCGATGTCGACGCTCACCAGCAGCCGCTCCCGGACCGGGATCAGATCCTGCCGGGCATCCCGATCCCGAAGGGCGTCGATCTTCGGGGACTGGCCAACGGCTACCACACCCTTGCCGTCCTGGCCGCGTTGCGTGGTGTAGCGAGCCCCGCTGACGACGAATCCACCCTGCGCGTACGAACACCATCAGGAGGGCTGCACGTCTGGTACCGCGCCACTGACGGACGACGCTGGCAGTGCTCGACCGGATCGAGCGGCGGCCGAGCCCTGGCCTGGCAGGTAGACGTCCGTGCTCACGGCGGCTACATCATTGCCCCCGGCACCACAACAAGTGCAGGAACGTACACACCGCTCGGAACAACTCGGGAACCTGCACCGCTCCCGACGTGGCTGGCCCAAGAACTTGAGCGCACCGGGCACCTTCCGGCCCCAAGCGTTCCTGCCCCACGGTCTGTTCCGCCACGTGCCCGCCAGGCTGTCATTGCGGCCGGCGGAGGCGCGAGCCGTGCCAGCCGCACTTTGGCCACTGTCCTCGGAGAGGTCGCCGCCTGTTCAGCCGTGGCTGAAGGAGCGGGATTCTCGGACAAGCTCAACCGTGCCGCCTTCACGGCAGGCGGACTGGTTGCGGCAGGGCACCTTGCTGAGCAAGCCGCGGCTCAAGCACTGCAGGAGGTAGCCGACGTCGCCCGCCCCCGCCAGACGCGCCGCATCGAGCAGATCATCCGCAGCGGCATGAATGCTGGCATACAGCATCCTTTGGACCCGGGGAGTCGCTCATGACATCCTCCGCCAGCGGCGACGGCTTCCTCTTCAACTTCGATCCGCAAGCCGTAGCAGCCCAGATCCTCGCTCAAGCGGCACCATCGCTCCCTGCTCAGGCAGGCGAAACGCGCTTGGCGGTGGTGCACGACAATCCCGCCACGGCCGTCGGCCTGCTACCAGACACACTCTCGGACCGCGGCAACGCCAAACTGTTCGTGAAGCTGTATGCCAACGACTACCGCCACGTTCCCGGCCTCGGCTGGTTCCGATGGGACGCAACCCGCTGGCAGATCGACGAAGACGACGCCGTCATCTGGGCAGCCGGCGACCTCGCAGAGAACCTGGCCGTCAGCGACCCTCGGGGCGTCTACACCCCGGCAGCGCTGCAGCAGCATCGACGCCGGGCGCTGAGCACGTCGGGCATGAATGCCATGCTCACCCAGGCCAAGGCCGCCCCGGGCATGGTCCTCAATGCTGCGCTCCTGGACGCTGACCCCTACGTCCTGTGCACACCCTCAGGGGTGATCGATCTGCGTACCGGCCTGCTGAGAACACCCGACCCGAACAAGGACTTCCACTCACGCTCGACCTCGACCGGACCGACACAAAGCCCTACCCCACGATGGGACCGCTTCCTTGCCGACACCTTCGGCGACGACGCGGAAGGCACGGAAATGATCGGCTTCCTGCACTTGCTCCTGGGCTATTCGATCACTGGCGACGTCGGCGGACAGGTAATGCCGTTCCTGTTCGGATCCGGCAAAAACGGCAAGTCCGTCCTCCTGGATGTGCTGATGAAGCTGTTGGGCGACTACGCCGACGCCGCCCCGCCCGGCTTCCTCATGGCCCGACCCTACGAGGGCCACCCCACCGACCTCGCTGAACTCCACGGCCGACGCGTCATCGTGTGCTCCGAGGTCAAACCCGGTGACAAGTTCGACGAGGCACGCGTCAAACTCCTGACCGGCGGAGACCGAATCAAAGCCCGCCGAATGAGACAGGACTTCTTCAGCTTCGCCCCCACCCACAAGCTCTGGCTGCTGGGCAACCACCGTCCCGAAGTCGGCACCGGCGGCTTCGCCTTCTGGCGCCGCATGAGGATGATCCCGTTCGAACGCGTCGTCTCCGACGACCGCAAAATCGACAACCTTGCCGACATCCTGGTCGCTGAAGAAGGCCCCGGCATCCTCAACTGGCTCATCGAGGGAGCACGCCGCTACCTCGCAGGCGACAAGAACCTCACCGGCCCCCAACGAGTCCGCATCGCCACCACTGCCTACGCAGAAACCGAAGACCACACCGGACGTTTCCTCGAGGAGTGCTGCGCTCTCAACCCAGAGCAGCGAGCCGAGCAGACCAGGCTCTACGCCGCTTACAAGGACTGGTGCCAAAATGAAGGAGCACCTGCCATCTCATCCCGAGCCTTCGCCACCCGCGTGCGTGAACTGGTCGGACTCGCATCGCCGAAGGAAATGAAAGTGTCCAACCAGCGCAAGTACTATCCGGGCATCGGACTGCTCGCCGACGGGGAGACAACGTGAGCTCTCTCATTACAGAAGACGAGATCTGCCACGAGATCGAACTCGTCTGGCTCGAGGACACGACCGACCTCGACTACGTACGCCAAAGCCTCGACCGGCTGCCCACCCGCCGAGCCAAGCCCGCGTACCACCGAGACGGGCGCATGGTCGGCTACGCACTCCTCGGCCCCAAAGCCAAACCTTCGCGCTCCTCAGGAACCTTCCGCAGACGTGTCTTCTGGCTCCTGCCCCACGACCGGGACACCGACGCCGACGGCGTCTATGCCTCCGGCGCGCCCGCCGAGGCCATCGACCCACGCACACTCGCCCCGGCACGAAAGGGACGAAAGACGGAGCGCTCAGAAGGCGGACCTCCTTCCAGCGCCATGCAAGAACTCGGCATAACGTTCCCTCTCTGAGAGGGCGGTATGTGAGTTGGTAGGTGTTTTGTCGTCACGTGAACGTGTGGAACTGCGGCATCCCAGCCGGTCGGCGGCTGGGATGTGCCGAGCTGCCCACCGCGAGCGAGCACAAGCCCTACAAGACCGACCCGTCCGATGAGCAGTGGGCGCTGATCGAGCCGGCGATCGCGGAATAGAAGGCTGCACACCCCTCGGTCAGCGGCCACCAGGGTCGGCACGAGATGTGGGAGATCGTCAACGCGCTCCTCTACCAGGGCCGCACCGACTGCCAGTGGGACCTGCTTACGTACGACCTGCCGCCGCGCGGCGCGGTGAAGTGCTACTTCACCAAGCGGTGCGACGACGGCACCGACCAGACCATCCACGACCTGCGGCGCTGGCAGGTGCGGAAGAGGGCGCGGCGGACGGCGGACCCGAGCTTGGTCGTGCTCGACACTCAGAGCGTGCACGCGGCGGCCGGGGTGCCCGCGGAGTCGACGGGGCGTGATGCGGCGAAAAAATTACCGGCCGCAAGCGCGGCCTGGCCATTGACGTGTTGGGCCTGGTCATCGCGGTGGTGGTGCTCGCTGCATCCGTGTACGACAACGCCGCCGGCATCGCGCTGCTGGACGAGGTCGCCGCCGACACCGACAACCGTGGAGAAGGTCCTGGTCGACCAGGACTTCAAGAACGCCGTCGTCGCGCACGGTCAGACGGTGGGCATCGAGTTGGAGATCGTCGAGCGCAACCCTGTCCAGACCGGGCTCGTGCCGATCCCCAAATGGCGGATCGTGGAGCGTGCCCACGGGTTCTTGATGCTGCACGGCAGGCTGGTGCGCGACTATGAGCACCAGCCCCGCAGTTCGGAGTCGCGGGTGTACTGGGCGTTGACCGCGGTGAACTGCGCCGGCTGACCGGGGCCACCGCTGCGGCCTGACGCAACGCATGATCGGAGGGGAGCTGACCCTCGGGGCGCTGTTGGCGCAGCAGGAGGAGCGGGAACGGGAGATTGCCGCGCAGGCCGAGGCGACGGGGGAGCAGATCGGGCAGCTGACGGCACGACTGGACGAGCTCGGCCGGGCCGCCGAGGAGGTCCGGATCACCCGCAAGACGCTGCTGGAGCTGCCCGATCCGCAGCCACTCGTGCCACCGGCCCCGAAGCTGCCGGACCATCCGGCCTACCAGCAAATCATGGCGGTATTCACCGCGGCCGACGACCAGTTGCGGGGCGCGGCAGGTGTGCGAGGCGATGGACCTGGAGGTAGCGCCCAACAACATCAACAACACCCGCCTGAAGCTCAAGCGACTGACCGAGCGCGAAATCCTGGTCGAGACCGAGCAGGGCTTGTTCGCCCAGCCGCGGCCACAGCCGCCCGGCGACGCCGCGGCCAGCCCGCTCGCCCCTCCCAAAAGGGCGAAACGGACATCAGCCCACGCACAGCCCTCTGAGGCATCCGATACGCGCTTCTGGCAGTGCGATCCTGCCGAGTGAGCCAACCCGTCTGTCGTTCATACGGCATCGGCTGAGCCGGTAGATGGCAAGAAGGCCTGCACTGGTGTCGCGGCGAGCGGTAGCTCCTCAGCCCTGGCGGGCTTCCGGTGCCCCGCCGTTGCGCCCGAAGTCAGCTACGCGGCAGCAGGTTGTTGACTGCTGGAGAGGCCTTTCAAATTGGCTGAGCAAGGTGGTGGCGCAGGTGACCACTTGCGGATGTCAGGAGAGGACCGCTGCGTCAGGGCTGGCTTTCGGGGGTTGCGGTGGAGACATGCGGCAGTTACGGCTTCGGAATGGAGCAGTGCGGGAGTTGCCCCCAGAGTTTGCCGGGATGGCGGTCGTTGGTTGCTCTTAAGTAAGAGAACGTACCGGCTAGCAAGGCTCTGACCTGCGCTTTTGTGAGGTCGATGTTGTCGTGGGGAGCACATTTCAGGTGTTGAAATGTCAACGTGGCCGTCACATCTTGCTCCATAGATCAAGCAGTGCTTGATTGCTGCTTCGGCCGCGAAACGGGGCGCATCGCCGCTGGTCAGGGACCTTGCGTGCGCAGCCACAGCAGCGCAACCGGCACCGCGGCGATCCATGGAATGTGCTCTACATGCGACACACAAACTCAAGCAGCGCTTGATAAATCGGATCACAGTCGAACGGAAAACAAGCACACGTTGATTTTTGATGCCGCCTCGCGCTTCAGGGCGGAAGGCGTCGTCTTGCTGGCGCGCCGGTGCGTCAAAAGACAAGCTCCCGTTGATTTTTCGGATAGGGTCTGTACTGCCTGAGTACAAGGGAGGTCATGTGTCATCTGAACTGCCGGCCCGGCGCCGTCCGGGCGGGCCACGATCTGTTCCGCTGCGCGCTTCCGACAACGTCGCGTACGACGACATCCTGAGCGTGCTGGGGAGACAGCTCGGCGAAGCCGTCCCGACCGCCGACCCGCGAGGCCGCCGCAAACTCAAAGGGGTCACCTTCGAGTACGGGGACGACCCTCGCGCTGTCCACGACATGGCCGGCAACACGGGCTACAGCCTCGCGAGCAACTGGTTCACCCAGCTACTCGCGCAGCTGGCCGTCGCCAACTCCATCACCAAGTCGCAGCTGTGTGTCTTCCTCTTCGTCGCCGGAGGGCAGGTCCCGGGCACCGGCATCGCCCAGTACACCCAGCAGGAGATCACCGACGGGCTGAACAAACTCGCCGTGCAGAAGAACGGCAAGAAGATCACCCGGTCCACGGTGAACCGCGCCATCAAAGCCCTGTGCGAGTACAACTGGGTGGAGAAAGCCGGGAACGGGGCGATCCAGCTGAACGTGAGGCTGTGGTTCCAGGGCAACAGCACCGCTCAGCGCGAAGTGCTGGCGACGATTACTTCCGAGCATGGCGACGATCCCAGCGCCTTTCCTCATAACATCGGTCCAGAGCCGCACCAGGAAGAGTTCGACTTTGGGCAGGCTGCCTATACCAGGGAGAAGAGGATCGGTTGATACCCCGCATGAACCCTGGCAGCAGACAATGAGGAAGGTGGAGGCCTGATGGCTGAGGTTCTGTCTCCGATCGTCTCCGATCGCATCTGGGCCGTGCCGGTATCAGGGGCGGCAGTGAAGTTCCTTCAGTACCTTGTGTTCCGCTCGGAGTTCGGGGGACACCTGCCCGTACGACAGAAGGACATGGCGAAGGAATACGGGATCACCCCCCAGGCGGTCAGCCTCCTCATGGCGCCCCTCTGCGATCTCAAGATCGTTCTCCGGCCCCGCAACGAAGGCCGTCAGGGCAACAGCTACCGGCTCCATCCACTGGCTGCCAAGTACCAGAACCACGACGACATGGAAGCGGCCTTCCGGCACACGCTGGACGCCATCAGGAACGGCCAACTCCCGAACCTCGAGCTGCCTTCATACACCACGGCGCCGCCGCGTGAGGGCAAGCCGAATCTTCAGGTCGCCTGACCAAAACAAGGGCCCCGCCAGAGTCTGGCGGGGCCCTTGTGCCTGAGTAAGAGGTACACACGCACTATACCGCCCCTGACCGTTCCGCTCCAGGCGCGCTCAGCCAAACAGGGGACCGAGCCGATCTCCCTGGCACCCTTCTTCACCAGCCAGTCGCGCCCACAATCCGCTGACCAGCTCACCCGCGACCGAACGCCCGCAACAGCAGCTCGGGGTCATCGTCTCTCTGCGGCGTGTTTCAGGGCGTTGAGAGCACCGTGCTGACCCGAATCACGCTGTCGCTGATGCGGAGAGCGTCCACCAGCCGGTCATACAGGTGGTGAGGGAAGTCTCCCCCCGGTACGACGGGAACTCCCACACCGGAGCTGCCTCCTCGAAGACCAACTCCGCCACGTCCGCCAGCGGCATCGTCCTGGTGTGGGCGATCAGGAGGAGCCGCTGAGCGGCAGGGATGAAACAGCCGGTTTCAAGGTGGCCTGGGTTCAAGAGGTTGCCTGCCACCTCGCCCGGGCCGAGACCTCCGAGCTCGCCGTGCGCACCGCCCGCTGGGAGCCGTTCGACATGACGATGCTCGAACGGTATTTCGGCCACGCTCTGGACTACTCGTTCGGGCCGCGTCAGGTGGCCGGACTTGCGGAATTCGCCCGCCACACGGAACACGGCGCACCGACGCAGACGCGCCATGCGCTTCCGGTGGCGAAGCCAGTCTTGCCACAGGTCCCGCGCCATTCGACCCAGTACGGGTCGTCGAGGAGATGCTCGGCTTCGTAGATCCCGGCCCGCCGCAGGAATTCGACGAGCGTGGTCGTCGTGGGCGGGCCCGACGACCTGCCCGATGATGGTGACCCTCCGTCCGCCGGAGGGGGAGAGGCCGTGGACGACTATCGGGGCGCTCATCCCTCCAGATCGTCGACGGCATGCATACCTCCAGGACTCCCCTGCGGGTCGGTCGGGCGGCGGTCCAGCCGCGGCTGGGAGAGACATCTGGGCCACCACCCGTACACCGATCCTTACGCCGGACCCGGACCCGCGCACCTGGGCCAGCCAGATGGGCCTATGCCTGTCCTCTGGTGGTCGGCCGAGACCATGCCCGGCTGGGAGGCAACTGCGAGCACTCAGCCGGGAGGAGGCGGCCGCCCGCCTTGCCGAAGGGACCCCGGCCTGTGAGGTGTGTCGGCCGGACCTGGTGCTCGACGCGCAGGGGTGAGCCCCCGCCTGTCTCGGGACCAACCAGAGGCAGAGGCTCTCTACCAGATAGACCACAGCAGGGTGCTCGGATCTGTCAGGCGCTTCGAGGCCACCGTCCAGGTCGCCGCGATCAGTGAATGGCTGTGACCGACGGCGCTGCCGATGCCGCACGCTCGCGCCAGCCCCAGACCGCCGTCGTGATCACAGCCAACTGGCCCAGCCGAAAGTCAGGAGGTAAGCGCGCATGACTACGGCCCGTCCGCGGCGACCGCCACGGATAAGTGCGAAAAGGGCGGCACTGAACCAGAACGCGACCGCTCCACCGACGATCAGAGCCCACCGCGCACCGCCAACGGCAGCAAACATGGCCACGATGAAGACCGTTATGGCGAGCCCGGCATGGGCGCCGCCGGTACTTACACGGAGCATCCCGCGCACGACCCGACGGTCCTCTGCGAGGACCCGCTCGTGCGGGTTCAGTTCTCGCCCCGCACCGTCTTGTTCCTCTGTGCCCCGCTCCACAAGCCCCCCTCACACAGCCTGGCCCAAGGCTGAGCCCGATATTTCCCCAGACGCTCCAACCCGCCATGCCGTTGCCTATCAGCGACCGCAGGGTGCCCGGGAGCGGGCGAGGGCGGAGCAGTCGTGGAAGATCCAGCCCCAGCGGGCGGGGCAGCCCCGCGATGCTGCACCGCGGGGCTGCAGCCTGTACAGCGCCCAGCTCGGGTTCATCAACTGTGAGGAAGCGATGATCGCGCTGTCGGAGCCGGACATCGAGGCGTGCCAGATCTGGGACCCGCAGATGGGGCGGTGATTTCACTGGAGCTGGGTGTCGTCCGCGGCATCGTCGAACCGACGGGCTGAATCGACGAGCGGCGCCGTCTCCCGGGTCCCACGGGAGACGGCGCCGTCCTGTCATTCGGGGTTGTGCCGCGTGCGGCTCACCCCATGGCTCCAGTGTCCGGGGCGTGTCACTTCACGCCGACCGCCCGGATGATCTCCTGGGTGACCTTTCCGCCCTGGTCGTCGCGGGCGGTTGCCCGCAGCGAGATGTACTGCGCGTCGGCGGGCACCTTCAGGGTGCCGTGCCAGGCGGCCTTGTTCCCGTCGCGGTCCAGGCCGACGGACGTCCAGGTCTGGCCGTCGTCGTAGGAGACCTGGAGGGTGCCGTCGCCGATGGTCCCGGTACCCGACGCGCCCTTGACGTACTCGGAGTAGATCCCGACGGGCAGGCGCTGCCCGGCGCGGACGTCGCCCGCGAGGTCGGTGTCGACGTCGAAGCCGAGGTTGAGCAGCGGCAGGACCGTCCACCTGTCGGCGGGCGTCTTGGCGGACTTGAAAGTCCACTCGGAGTGGCCCTTCGTGGACAGCTTCCAGCGCTCGGCGTCGAGCGCGGTGTCGGTGACGACCTTGTAGGTGCGCTCGGCCGGATCGGCCTTCCGCGCGTACCCGGCCGAGCCGGTGCGCCGGTCGACGCGCACCCCGTCGACGTAGACCTCGGTGGTCTGCTGGATGGACTTGTCGTTCCACACGTCGCCGAAGCCGGTGTGGTCGGGTCCGGAGTCGCCCCAGCCGGGGGTGTTGAACTGGAGGTCGTTCCCGGCCCGCTGCTGGCCCCAGGCGAGCCCGGTGCCGAGCCAGGGGTGCCAGACCGGCTTGAACCAGTCGACTTCACTGCGCGTGCCGCCCCGGTAGGTGACCAGGCCGCTGCGTTCCTCGATGGCACGGGGCACGGTGATCACGGACTCGTGCCACTTCTGGCCGGGGCCGGTGGAGACGTATGCGGTGCGCTCGGCCGGGTAGTCGATGCGCTCCAGGAAGCCGACGCCGTAACGGAAGGTGTCGGTGATGGAGAAGCGGAACTCACCGCCCTGGGCGGGCTTCACCGCGTGAAACTTGTCGTCCAGCCGGGCGAGTTCGCTCTGCTTCGGGGTGTAGGTCAGGTTGCCCGGGATGGCGCCGGGGTGGCCGTCGGACAGGTCGTAGACGTAGGGCGTGTTGCGGGTGCTCGTGAGTTTGACGCGCTCGCCGGACTTGGCCGCGGCCAGCAGCCGGGCGCCGTCCGCGGCGTTGACCGTGGCGGTGAGGAGCGACCGGTCGGTGCGGTCGGCGTTGCCGAACCAGGCCATCAGCCGGCCCGGCTTGTCGTCGGTGACGAACAGGGCCTTGGCGCCCGCGTCCTGGGCCGCCTGAGCGAGCTCGACCGGCGAGATCGCTCCGGTCGCGCGGACGACGACGGCCTTGCCGCGCACGTCCTTGCCCGTGTAGTCGGTGGGTGCCCCGCTGCCTGCGTCGACGACGGGCACGGTGCTGCGGCCGTCGGTGAGGGCGCTACCGGACTGGACGGTGGCACCGTCCAGCGGCCTGCCACCTGCCTCGACCTCCAGGAGCGGCTTGCCGAGCCGCCAGACCGTGCGGTACTCGAAGGTGCCGTCGGTGACCTTGTCGGTGGGGGCTGCGAAGACGCTGTCGTAGGTCAGGGGCACCTGTACCGCGCCGAGCAGGTCGGCGCCGTTCGCCTTGCGGCTGTACTCCATGAGCAGCTGCCGGGTCTCGGTACGCTGGTCAACCTTGGCGCTGATCTCCTTCAGCTGCCGTCCGTCGAGGGTGACTTCGCGGTCCTGGTCGAGGGTGACCTTGGGGGCGGCGAGGAAGCCGAGGCCGAGCGAGTCGGCGCCGTGGCTGCCGCGCACGTCGAGGAAGGACGTCACGCTGTATGTGCCCGGCTTCAGCCGCAGCTTCAGGGTGCCGGATTCGCCGACATACGCCGGCACCGGGTCGCTGCCCTTGGCGAGTTGCTGCAGCACGAGGCGTGCGGCGGTCGCGGCGCCGTCGCGGTCCTTGAGGTGGACGGTGAGCGTGTACCGCTCGTTCTCCTTCACCAGGCCGAAGGCGGTGTGCGCGACGGGGGCACCGTCGGCGCTCGCCACGATCTGTCCGCCGGTGTTGCCGACGGCGGCCTTCGCGCCGTCACCGGTCACCGTGGTGGACGCGGTGCCGTGCGCGGGCACGGTCAGCGACGTGTCGGCGAGCGAGACGACGCCGTCGGGAGCGCCCTGCGCGGCCAGGCTCAGCTCGATCGGCTGGTCCGAGGAGTTGGCGTAGGTGAGCGTCTTGGTCACCGGCTTGTTGTCCGCGTAGGGCCAGCTGTAGAAGCCCAGGTCGGCGCTGCCGGTCGCGGTGATCTGCGCGTTGATCGCGGCGGGCACGGAGATCCGGCCCGCGCCCAGTGCGTACGCGGACGCGCCGAGCTGCTTCGAGGTCGACATCAGCGCGTCCTTGAGCTGCGCGCCACTCCAGTCGGGGTGCTTCTGGGCGAGCAGCGCGGCGACGCCCGCGACATGCGGCGTCGCCATCGACGTACCGCTCAGCGAGGTGTAGTAGCCGCTGCCGCTGATCAGCTGGGAGCGGGCGGCGAGAATGCCCACGCCAGGTGCGGACACGTCGGGCTTGAGGGCGTTGTCGCCGGTGCGGGGGCCCTGGCTGGTGAAGGACGCGGCCCGGTCGGCGGAGTCGACGGCGCCGACGGTGAGCGCGGAGTCGGCGGCGCCGGGCGAGCCGATCGTGCCGGGGGCGCCGGAGTTTCCGGCGGCGATGACGAAGAGGGCGCCGGTCTCCTTGGAGAGCGTGTTCACGGCCTGCGCCATCGGGTCGGTGCCGTCGCTGCCCTCCGATGAGCCGAGGCTCATCGAGACGATCTTGGCGTGCACGTCCCGCGCGGCCCACTCCATCCCGGCGATGATCTGCGACTCGCTGCCGAAGCCCTGGTCGCTGAGGACCTTGCCGACGGCGAGGGTGGCGTCGGGCGCGACCCCCTTCTCCTTGCCGTCCGACGCGGCGCCGCTACCGCCGACGGTGGAGGTGACATGGGTGCCGTGTCCGTTGCGGTCGGCGACCTCCTGCCCCTCGATGAAGCTCTTCGACTGGGAGACGCGTCCCGTGAGATCCGGGTGCCCGGCGTCGATACCGGTGTCCAGCACGGCGACCGTCACGTCCTTGCCGGTGAGTCCGGACTCCCAGGCCTGCGGCGTGCCGATCTGCGCGTTGGACTCGGCCATGTCGCCCTTGACGCGCCCGTCGAGCCAGATCTTCTCGATACCGTCGGCGAAGTGGGCACCACCCGAACTCGCCGCACGCACGGCAGGCTTGACAGCGTCCCGGGCCACCGCACGCCAGAAATCACCTTCCTGGCCGGTACGGATCACGGAACCGCCGATGCTGGGCAAGGACCGCACCTTCTCGGCGCCCCGCGGCACACTCGGCGCCGTCCGCGCGCTCTTGCCGTAGGTGACGATCAACGGCAACCCGTCCGCAGCGCCCTTGTCACCGTCCGCAAAGCCCTGGCGTATCAGCTCGCTCACATCGAACAACCGCGCATCGAGGACGCCAGCGGTCAGATACGGCAGCGCCTCGTCCGGGATGACGGTGATCTGGCCGTTCGTCGTCTCGGTGCGGACGGCGCCGGTGGCACCCTTCGGGCGGTGCACACTGACCGTCTTCTTGCCCTGACCGAGGTCGGTGACGGCAACCTTGTCGCCGGTGACGAGCGTGACCGTCGCCTGCTTGCCACCCTGTGCCGTGCTCTTCTCGCTGCCAATGATGGGCCAATTCCCCGAGGCACCGTCAGACGGGCTGCTCGCCCCCGAAGGCGCGACCGCGGTGACGGCCAGGACAGCGGCGGTCGCCGCGCCCAAGGCCATACGCGTTATGGAACGCATGAGTCTCCCTACAATCGACGTGATCATGTCAAATCGGTGTTGAGACATGTCCTCCTGTCGCGCCGCATCTTGGCAGAAACGCAGATCGCACAGGGACGCTCCAACGTGGCGGTTAGCGCCCGTGTCGGCAATCCGTCACGCCGTCATGCCGGGTCGCACGCCACCGATATGGGCTTCGGGCCGGACAGCGAGCTACGGCGACTTCCGCCGCCAGCTCCTCCAGAGCCTGCTTGCCGAATTCCACGACCGGCTGTACGCGCGTGTCCGCCAGACCGAGGGCAGCCTGCCAGACCCGGACGGTCAGGTTGTCGAGGTCGAGATCGACGTCTTTCCGACGCAGCTCGGCTTGTCCCTCCGGCCGGAGCGGTCCGTAGGCACCGAGGGAAACCATCAACCGCCAGCGAGGCCCGAGGGCTTCTGGACGAGTTCCGCATGTCGCGGCACGAGGGCGCCCAGCAGGCCACGCGGTAAGAGTTTCTCTACTTCATTAAGGCGTCCGGCTCTGGCTGCGCCCGCGCTCCTGCCTTCGGCCCGCTCGGCGCTGCCGCCGCCGACGCGCGCCCGCAGTGGATAGGACCGAGGGCATGAGACGAGAACCAAGCCCGCGGCTTCAGGACATGCCTCCGGCGGGGGCGCTCAGACTCCGGGATGGACGGGGCGCCGTTCGCGGGTGCCGGCCGGATCGTGGTGAGCGTCGTGGGCTCCCATCCCGACCACCTTCGCCCCAGGCAGAGCCGAGCAGTCGCGGCCCAGGGCGTCAAGGCCGTTCGTCAGTGGTGGGCTCAGGCGGGGTTCTCGTCGAGCACCAACATGATGTGCTCATGCTCGCCATACCAGACCGTCTCGGTACGCCGGAAGCCGTGTTTCTCCAGCAGTCGCACCGAGCCGGTGTTCCCAATGAAGGGGTCGGCGTGCAGAGGACGGGCCTTCTCCCGCTCCAGGAACAGCGCCAGTGCCTGCGTACCGATGCCCCGCCCCCAGTACTGCCTGCCGAGCCAGTATCCGATGAAGCGCCGACCCTCGCCCCACCACGCCACCACGTTGCCCGCCAGTTCTCCGTCGACGGTGACGGCCTGCACGAAGACGGTGGGGTCCCCAAGGACCTTCGTCGTCCAGTGGGTCATGAAGGCTTCCCGTTCCCGGGGTGGGAAATTCGACCGCTGGACGGCCTCAGGATCGTGCTCCTGCGCGAAGAACTCCTCCAGATCGGCCTGTCCGACGTCTCTTATACGCACCTGATCGCTCATGTCGATGGAGTCTGCCACCAGCCACTGACACTCCCGGCAGGAGGAAGCCGGTCGGCGTCGAGGAAGAGCGATCAACGCCATCTGTTCAATAGCGGAGCCATGGTTGACTACGGACAGAGCCTTGAGCGCCAGCTGTGCAAACAGTAGGCGCGCAAGTTCACTTGAGTCCGCGTTCGCGTTCGGGACGAGGAAGTCGCACTCCATAGACGTGCCCGATCCGTGCCCGACAGGTCGGTAAAGCACGGTCAACAGCGGGCACCAGGGTGCGCCGTAGGGCTCGCGCTGGCATCCGTTCGCGCTGGTCAGGCTGCACCCGGGGTCCGGAAGCACGGGTTCCGGCATCTTGGCCCGCGGCGCGTCGGCCCATTGCTGGGTGAGTGGGTGGCCGTTGACGTAGAGCTCGTCGTCGCGGCCTCCGACCGCGAACAGCACTCCGCGCTGGGCGGGGATGATCATCGCACCCACCGGTTGGGAGACCTTGCCCTGGCGTACCAGCATGGCGGGCGTCCTGGGCTTCGGCGAGGGTCTGCTTGTCCAGCGGCGGCATCGGATCGGGCACGGGGCAGTCCAATATCCGGGTCCATTGGGCGCCCGCCGTGCCTGTCGTCATTCGTTTGACGACAGGGCAGGAAGCGGCGGGCGGAACGACGGGGGGATGCTGACCGCCCGGCACCGGGGGCGGGCGGTCGTTGCACTTCAGGACTCCCCGGCGATCGGTGCGGGGTACTCACGGGAATCCGGACCTCCGCACTCTCCGCCCACCAGGTGGCTACGTTGACCGTCTCTGCGAGACCGGCATGGACCACATCGAGGACGACCAGCCATCGCCGGTAGACAGTCAGACCGGGCCCGGCAGGTCCATGAGTGCGAGTTCGTCCGGGTCGACCACGGCGGTGATGTCGGTGATGCGGCCGTCGGCGACGGTGAAGGCGAGCAGGGACAGCGGGGTTCCGTCCTCGTTCCAGGCGATGAGGCCGGGTCGCCCGTAGACGGTCGCCGCATGTCCGTGTGCCGCGCCGTCGGCCACTCGGGCGCGGCTGGCGACCTCGGTGGCCCCGATCGCGTCAAACCGTCCGCCGGGGGTGTGGACGGTGAACTCCACCTCGGGGTGGAGAACTTCCAGCAGCCGCTCGAACCGGCCCTCGTGGGCCGCGGCCAAGAACGCCCCGACCACCTCGCGTTGCTGCTGTCGGTCGTTTGCCGAGTGCCGGACGGTCTGCACCTTCCGGCGAGCGCGACTGGTGAGCATCTTGGTCGCGTCCGTGGACCTGCCGAGGACGGTGCCGATCTCTCCGTGGGGCACGGCGAACACGTCGTGCAGCACGAACGCCAGGCGCTCGTCGGGGCGCAGCGAGGAGAGCACCCTGCCATGCAGAACCGACTGAAGAACAAGAACACCAACAACCCCGACGTGTGGAAGGCGGTCGGGCACCTGCAGAAGGCGATGGCCGCTGGGGGCGTCGATCCGAAGCTGCTCGCGCTGGTCCCCCTGCGCGCCAGCCAGATCACCCAGCTCACCACGTTTCTCGACTA
The DNA here is from genome assembly GCF_042802415.1 of Streptomyces sp. NPDC057486. Lineage (NCBI taxonomy): Bacteria > Bacillati > Actinomycetota > Actinomycetes > Kitasatosporales > Streptomycetaceae > Streptomyces > Streptomyces sp. NPDC057486. The sequence goes on from NZ_JBHVEE010000053.1 coordinate 26,582, forward strand.
CGCACGTGACACCGCCCGCGCCAAGTGCGATGGCGTCTCTGCGGAGAACGCACGCAAGGCGCTCCTGCCGGGCTCACCGCTGATGACCATGAGCGGAGTGATCAACCACCTCCGCTGGGTCGAGTACTACTGGTTCCAAGTGGTCTTCCTCGGCGAGGAAGACCGGGCCCCCATGACGGATGAGGATCCCGACCGCGAGATGCGTATCGCCGTCGACTTCCCGCTCACGCAGTTGCTCGACGAATACGCTGAACAGAGCGCCCGCTACCGCGAACTGGTCGCCGGGAACGACCTGGACAAGCAGGCCGAGGGAACCATCCGCAACGGCCTCCACGTCGACCTGCGCTGGATCCTCCTCCACCTCACCGAGGAGACAGCCCGCCACAACGGCCATCTGGACATCCTGCGCGAGATGCTCGACGGCACGACCGGCGGCTAGATCCGGCGGAGATCACGGGTGGAGCCAGAGTCGGATCGAGGCGACGGTGACGGTGCCGTGGAAGATGTAGCCGCGCTTGTCGAACCTCGTGGCCACGGCCCGGGAGTTCTTCAACGCGTTGATCGTCCGCTCGACTTCGTTCCTTCGCTTGTAGATCGTCTTGTCGAAGCCTGCGGGTCGGCCGCCCTTGCTGCCACTTCGCTGGCGGTTGGCCCGCTGGTTCCTCGGTTCGGGGATGGTGTTCTTGATCGCCGACGCCGACGCCGACGCCGACGCCGACGCCGACGCCGAGGGCCGGATCGACTGGTCGATGGTGAGCGTGGACTCCACCTCCTGTCGGGCCCACCAGCACGCCGCCGGGGCTCGTAGGAAACCGCCACGAGTGCCAGGGAAAGACGCACGCCCCGGGAGCACGGCCCCGACGAGGGACTCGGACGCTCCCGGGGCGGCCTCACCTGCAAGATCCACCTCGCCGGTGAGGGCGGACGCCACCCGCTGGCCCTGCTGATTACGCCGGGCCAGTGGGGCGACGCTCCGCAGCTCATTCCGGTCATGGAACGCCTCCGTGTCGGCCGCGTCGGTGGCGGACACCCGCGCATGCGGCCCGACCATCTCGGCGGCGACAAAGCGTATTCCTCCCGCCGCAACCGCCGCCACCTGCGACGACGCCAGCTGAGCAGGGATGGATCTAGCGCAACGGTCCTGACTCAGGGCCACCTCTACCGGCCCCGGTGACCGCAAAGTCCCGGGGCCTCTCCACGATCTGGTGAGCCGCCCCCGCGCGCGGCGATATCACAGCTACAGCGGGTGCGGTTGGCACCACTCGGAATTTCACAGCGGCCCGTCCCGGGTCCTGTACCGGTGGAAGGTCAACAAGCTGCTGCGCGAGGCCGGCATCGAGTACGAGCTTGCTGCGAAGGGCGAGGACCTCGGGCGCCTGATCGCCGTCACCGACGTTGCCCGAAGCCAACTGGTGCATCGTGCTCTCAACGACAGCCCACCCAACGCCACCGCCGGAGTGCGCCACGCCATCGCGCTTTTCCGAGGACGTGACATGTCACCAGAGAGCAAGAGATCGGCCATCTTCAACCTTGGACGCATCCTCGAGGAACGGCGCGCCCTGATCAAAGAGGACCTTGGCGGGAAAGATGAAGGCGCCCTGTTCCAGATCGCCAACGGCTTCGACCTGCGCCACCGCCGGGCCGACCAGCGCGGCGAGTACGACGAAGCGTTCCTCGACTGGATCTTCTGGTGGTACCTCGCAACGGTCGAACTGACCAACTGGCTGATCGCGTCACGCGATCCTGCATGAGACCGCAGACCAAAGAGCCCGCAGGGAAGGAAAGCAAGGCCTGTTCCCCGTTCCAGCGCAGAGACACCGTCCGGATTTCCCGGCTTCCTGTGATGCCGGATCCGTACGCCGGACGCGACCCTTCGCGGAGACCTGACGCGGAGGGAACCCCTTGATCGACAAGACCCAGACCTCGATCGATGAGGCGATCGGCCGGATCACGAGCGGGAGCTCGGTCGCCGTGGGCGGGTTCGGGCGTTCCGGCGTGCCGGTTGGGCTCGTCGACGCCCTCCTCGAGTCCGGTGCCGACGACCTGCACGTCATCTGCAACAACTGCGGGCTCGACGGCTGGGGACTGGGGCGCCTGCTCGAGGCCGGCCGGATCGCGAAGGTGACGATGACCTACCTCGGCGAGAACAAGGCGCTCGCCCGGATGTTCCTCAACGGCGACGTGGAGATCGAGCTCGTACCGCAGGGGACACTGGCCGAGAAGCTCCGCTGCGGAGGGGCGGGCATCCCCGCGTTCTACACGCGCACCGGGGCCGGGACCCTGGTCGAGCGCGGCGGGATCCCGATCCGGCACGACGTGCACGGTCAGGTCGTGGCCACGCAGGAGCCGAAGCCGACCGCCGAGTTCGACGGCACCACTTACCTGCTGGAGCGATCGATCGTCCCCGACTTCGCGCTCGTCCACGCCGCGCAGGCGGACCGGTTCGGGAACCTCCGGTTCCGGGTCACCGCGCGGAACTTCAATCCGGTCTTCGCCACCGCCGGCGTGGTGACCCTCGTCGAGGCCGACGAGATCCTCGAGTCCGGGCGCCTCGATCCCGACGACGTCCACCTCCCAGGTGTGTACGTCGATCACATCCTCCCCGCCGTTGGCGAACCGCCGATCGCCGAGAAGGCCACGGTCACCAATCCCGCTCGGAAGGGAGCCTGAGATGCCCTGGAACCGCCAGGAGATCGCCCGGCGCGGCGCCCTCGAGATCGCCCCCGGCGAGGCCGTCAACCTCGGCATCGGGCTGCCGACGCTGATCCCGAACCACCTGCCCGATGGCCGCAACGTGGTCCTGCACTCGGAGAACGGAATGCTCGGCGTCGGGCCGTACCCGTTGCCGGTGGACCTCGATCCGGAGCTGATCAACGCCGGAAAGGAGACGGTCACCGCGCTACCGGGCGCGAGCTACTTCGACTCCGCCGTCTCCTTCGCGATGATCCGGGGCGGGCACATCGACACCGCCGTCCTCGGAGGGATGCAGGTCGCCCAGAACGGCGACCTGGCAAACTGGATGGTCCCCGGTGCGCTTGTCAAGGGCATGGGCGGGGCGATGGACCTCGTCAACGGCGTCCGCCGGGTGATCGTCCTCATGGAGCACACGGACAGGAGCGGACGCCCCAAGCTCGTCGACGCCTGCACGCTGCCGCTGACCGGGGTCGGGGTCGTAGACACCGTGATCACCGAGCTCGGCGTCTTCGACATCGCTTCCGACCACGTCAAGACCCGCGAACTAGCGCCCGGCGTGACGCTCGACCACGTCCGGCAGCAGACCTCCGCGGCACTCCAGTGAGGAGAACCGCCGGGTACGGCGCAGTCCTGAACCTGCTGGTGCTGCTGGCGGTCGCCGTCAACCTCCGGCTGGCGGTCTCCAGCGTCGGCGTCACGCTGCCGAGCCTCCAGGAGGGTCTCGTGGTCGGGGACGCCAGCGTCAGCCTCCTCGTCGCGGCACCGGTGGTGGCGTTCGCCCTGGTTTCTGTCCGGCCGATCTTGGGCTGTGGGAGGGTGCCATCCATGACTTGCACCCGAAGGGGCCGTGCCGCGTAGAACACCAGCTTCACTTCGGTCGCGGGAACGCGGCCGGGGAAGCCCCTGGGTGCGGTATCGCGATGTCCCAGGTCTGTCGGGAGCGGCGAATGCCGCCGTCCGTGTGCTCGAACGGGAGCGATTGTCTCCGGGCATCGTGGCAGTGGCGTTGAGCGTGTGGTCCGTGCGCGTCCATGGCACCAAGCGCTGGTGGAGGCAATGGGAGGCTGAGTTCACCTGCCCGTGCTGCGGCGAGGGGTGGGCCCGGGACAAGCTGCAAGACGCTCTGTTCATGCTTCCGCCAAGGGCCGCCGGCGAACTCCGGGTACATGTGGAGCGCCTGGACGTGGTGCTCCTTGGGAGGACGCATCACGAGCCGATGACAGACCCGGAGTTGGCGTGGTGGCATCGCAGGTGCTGACCGCGCACCCATGCCGCCCACTGATTCGTTGGCTCTTGTATGACTGGCCGGGGGATCTGACAGAGGCGGAGTGACGACGTCGGGAGCCGTTTCTGCCGACAGTCAACAACCGCTGCGGGCGGTGGCGCGATCACCGGCAGGTGGTCAACGGCATCCTGCACCGGGTGCGGACCGGGGTGCAGTGGCGTGATCTGCCTGAACGCTACGGGCCGTGGAAGACCGTCTATGAGCATCATCGGCGCTGGTCGGCCGATGGAACCTGGGAACGGTTGCTTCAGCAGGTGCAGGCCCAGGCCGATGCCGCCGGTGGGATCGACCGGGACGCCTCGGTTGTCTCCACCTCGATCCGTGCCCACCAGCATGCGGCCGGAGCCCGGAAGGCCCCGCCACCCGCCGTGTCAAAAGGGGCGGTGGCACCCTTGCGCTCTCGACATTCGCCCAGTCGGCTACGGCCGGTATGGGACTGCTCGCGGTCGGCGCCCTGCACGACGTGACCGGCGGATGGAGCGTTTTGATCGCTTTCCTCGGGTTGACCGCCACGGTGAAGTTCGCGTTGATCGGCGCGATTTTCCGGGAGTGGTATGTCGAGGACGTGATGCAGTCCGCGGTCCCGTCGGCGTGGGAACAAATGGCGAGTTCCAGTGAAGAACGGTGACCGTGCTATCCGCGAGCCTTTCTGAGATCTGAGGCGTCGGGCAGGTGGCCTGGCGACACCGAGCACAGAGAGGTGACCTGAGTGAGTACTGAGATCCAGCCGACGACCCGACTTGAGCTCCGCACGCTGGTCGAGGAGTTCAACTGGAAGCTCGACCACGCCGAACCGGAGGGTTTCGCCGACCTCTTCACCCCGGACGGCTCGTTCGCGGCCGGGCCGAAGGAGCACGTCGGACACGAGGCGCTCGCGGCGTTCGCCGCCGCCCGGACCGCGCAGCCGAAGCTCTCCCGCACGATGGTCTGCAATCACCGGCTCGTCGCCGCGGACGACGACCACATCGGCGGCGCGGTGCAGTACATCCTTTTCATGAAGGACGAGGACGCGCCGCAGTCGACGGAGATCTTCGCCGTCGGGGAGTACTCCGACGAGTACACCCGCACCAGCGACGGCTGGCGGATCGCGAAGCGGACCTCCCGTCAGGTCTTCCAGCGCGCCAGCTGAGGGGCGGCTCAGCGACTGGTCCAGCGGCCGGGTCAGCTCGTCGTACCGATGCCGTGGCGCAGTGCGTAGGACGTGGCGTCGGCCCGGCCGCGGGCGCCGATCTTCCGGTACATGTTCGTGATGTGCCGGCCGACGGTGTCGATGCTGATCACCAGGCGGTTGGCGATGTCGCGGCTGGTGTTGCCCTGGGCGATCAGGCCGAGGATCTCCATCTCGCGCGGGGTCAGCCCGTCCGGGCGCCCCTTCTCGTCGGCGTTCGCCTGCTGGACCATGGCCCGGGCGCCGGAGTCGGCGAGGTTGGCGAGCAGACGCTGGGTTTGGTTGACGACCAGGCTGGGCGGCCAGGTCTGGCCGCCCAGCCTGGCGATGCGCGTGCTCTGCGGCGCGAGCGGCCGGGCCGCAGACGGATGCCGCTTGGGGCAGCAGAACTCGATCCAGTTCATCAGCCCGAGCTCGTCGCGCAGCGCGGCGGCCTCGGTCGCGGCCAGTTCCGCCAGGCCCGGGTTGAGGCTCTCGACGGCGTCCGCCAGCCCGTCCAGGCACCAGACCGCACGCGCGCGGAGGCCGAGCCGCACCGCGATCTTCAGGCTCTCCAGGTAGCGGCTCGCGGCGCGCGCCGGGTGCCCGTTCGACTCGTCACCCCACGCGAGCAGGTTCAGGTACGCCGAGGTCTGCACCAGGTCGCCGACCCGGACCGCCTCGTCATAGCCGTGGTCGAGCACGGTCTCGGCCTGCTCGTAGTCTCCCTCGTCAAGGAGGATCCGCCCGAGCTGCTGCAGCGGGAGGCTCGCGGCGCCGGTATCGCCGAGCCTGCGGAGGGTCGTGGACGCGCTCTCCAGGCAGTCGCGGGCGAAGTCGGTCTGTCCCGGGACGCCGGCTGCGGCCGCGCCAAGCAGTGCTTGGGTCCGGGCCCGGCTCCACAGGTCGCCGAGCTCGTCGTAGATGGCCATCGCCTCCTCCAGGGCCGCGCGGGCCTCGGCGAAGCCGTCGACCTCCTGCGCCGAGGCCGAGTACCGGACCAGTGCGGTGGCCAGGCGCCGCCGGTCTCCGGTGATGCGCCAGAGCTCGACCGAACGGGAAAGGTCGTCGTAGACCGCCGTGTACGAGACCAGATGTGCCTGCAGGCCGCCCAGCGTCTGCAGGTAGACCGCGAGGTCCTCGGGCCGGTCCTCCTCCGGCCGCCCGAGTTCGCGCACCAGGTCGACCCCGGTCGCCATCAGCCCGCGGTGCACCCAGTAGCGGAACAGCGCGTCGATGTACGGCCACGGGTCTGGCGCCTCCGGGGCCGATGCCCAGTCGCGGAAGAGGCCGAGCAGGTTCGCGTGCTCGTCGTCGAACCAGGCCGCGGCGACCGACCACTCGGCGCCGCGCTTCGCGCTCATCGCCAGCGCGCCCTCGGCGAGGTCCTGCTCGAACGCCCGCATCGTCGCCGGCTCCGGCCGTGGCGGATCGGTCATCCGGCGCAGCAGCGGGTTCGCCTGGATCCGGGCCCGCCCCTGGTTGCCGACCGCGGTGACGACCAGACCACGGCCGACCAGGGCGGTCACCGCGTCGACCGCGCGGGGTCTGTCGTCCCCGCCGGGGATGCGCCGGACGGTGGCGGTGTCGAGCCCGCCGTCGAGCGCGATGGCGAGGGCGAGGACCTCGCGCTGGAACTCGTCCAGCCCGTCGGTCGCCGTCCGGATGCAAGCGGCGAGCGACTGGTGCCGTGCCGCGGTGCCCTGGTCGGGGTCGCGCAGGACGTCCAAGCTCAGGTCGAGCTCTGCGGCCACCCCGGGAAGGGACAGCGTCCTGGACTGCAGTCCGGCGAGGTGGAGCGCCAGCGGGTGGCCGGCGAGTCTGGCGGCGATCAAATCGCAGGCCAGGTCGTCGGCAGTCTCGGGGACGCCGGGGCCGGCGTGCACCCGGGCCCGATCGTGGAGGAGTTCGATGCTTGCCGCGCGCGAGAGCGGGACCACCGGGATCGCGATCTCGCCGGGCAGACCGAGCGGCCGTTCACTGGTGGCGACGATTCTGGCGTCGGGGAACTGCACGGCGATGGCGGCGACGACCCGGTTGACGCGCCTGCCCGGCACGCCGTCCACGCCGACATATGCCGGGCCCGATCCGTGGTGGGCACGCAGCCGCGCCGCGGCGGCCTGGATCGCCTCGTCGTCGGTCGCGTAGTCGTCGACCGGGATCCAGATCGGGCGCCCGCTCCCGGCCGCCTGCCGTAGCAGCGCGCGCGCAACGGCCGACTTGCCGATGCCCGCAAGGCCGGTCAGGGAGACGACCGTGGTCTCGGGCGACTGGAGCGCGGAGCCGGCCCGATCGAGTTCGGCGGTGCGTCCGCGCAGGGGCCAATTCAACGTTCCGGGTCCGGTGCCCATTAATCCTCCTGTGCCTGCCCGGCCACTGTGCCACGGCCGGTCAACGGCCAGAACGGTCCGGATCGCAAATGAGGAGAACCTGTGATGTGCGTCGCCGCTGCGCCTGTGAACGTAAGGGCGTCCAACCGAACCGAACCGAGAGGATGAGGCATCCATGACTGCCGACCCACCGAACCGCCGCACTGCCTGGCCGTCGGATCTCGAGGCCCGCCGCGCCCACGGCCTCGCCGAGGTGGCACGGATCGCGCCCGTGCTCAAGGCCGGCGTCCTGGAAGCCCAGGAGCGGGGCTATCTCACCGACACGGCCGTCGAGGCGCTCCGCGACTCCGGCGTGCTCGGGATCATGACCCCCGATGACCTGGGCGGCAACGAGGTCGACCCGGTCACCGCGTTCCTCATCGTCGAGGCGCTCGGCCGGATCGACCCCAGCACTGCCTGGACCTCGACGATCCTCCTGGAGGGCGCTGGCCAGCTCGCCACCCAGCTCCACGCCGACGTGGCCGAGAAGCTCTTCGGTAAGCGGCTGCCGCTCAAGGCCGGTTCGCTCAAGCCGGGCAACGCGGAGCGCGTCGACGGCGGCTACCGCCTCTCCGGTCGGTGGGACTTCGTCAGCGGCATCCACCACGCCGACTGGGTTTCGGCGGCCTTCCTCGTCGAGGTCGACGGCGAGACGCAGCGGCGTTCGGCTCTCATCCCGACATCGGAGGTGACGATTCTCGACGCCTGGCAGGTGCTCGGGATGAAGGCCACCGGGAGCACCGCCTTCACCCTCGAGGACTGCTTCGTCCCCGACGACCTGACCTTCAACCCGATGAGTGGGGCTCGGCGTACCGACACCCGGCTGGCGCGGCTCGGGATGGTCCCGTACGTGCTGCAGATGCACTCCGGCATGGTCCTGGGCGCCGCCCGCCGCGCCCTTGACGAGATCCGGGACATGGCGCCGAACAAGCGCCGGGGCAGCCGGATCAACATCGGCATCAGCAACGCGCTCTCGGAGGAGTCCTGGTTCCAGAGGGAGTTCGGCGAGCTTGACGCCCGGGTCCGGGCCGCGCGCGCCTTCGCGATCGAGACCAACCAGGAGGTGCACGAGCGGCTGGTCGCCGGGGAGCCGATGGACCTCGAACTCCACGACAAAATGCAGACCGCGTCCTCGCTGGCGGGCAAGACCGCGAACGACGCCATCGTGCGCTGCTTTCGCTTCGCTGGCGCCGAGGCGATCCGCGAGGGTCACGTCCTGGGCCGCCTGCTGCGGGACATCAACACCGTGCTCGCACACGGCGTCCTGGGCGAGGTCGGCTTCGAGATGCACAGCGAGTTCGTCCTCGGGCTGCAGACGCCCGAGACACGGCGCATGATCTGAACTGGGGACTCATGACCTCCGAACTGAACAACGCCGTGCGGACCGGAGCCACAATCGAGTCGGGTCGTTTCCGCGAGGTCCTGGGGCACTACCCCACCGGCGTCAGCATCGTCACCGCCGAGCACGAGGTGGCCGGCAGGGTAGGGATGACCGTCGGGTCCTTCACCTCGGTCTCGATCGACCCGCCGCTGGTGGCGTTCCTGCCGGCGAAGGATTCGCGGAGCTTCCCTCTGATCCACGAGACGGGTCGGTTCTGCGTCAGCGTGCTGGCCGCGGACCAGCAGGAGGTGTGCCGGAGCTTCGCGACCCGCGGGGCGGACAAGTTCGCGGCGGCGTCGTGGCGGACCTCGCCACTGGGGTCGCCACTTCTGGAGGACGCGGTCGCCTGGATCGACTGCGAGATCTCGACCGTGATTGACGCTGGTGACCACTGGCTCGTCCTCGGCGCCGTACGGGGTCTCGGCGTCGAGCGTCCGGTGACGCCGCTGATGTTCTTTCAGGGCGGCTACGGACGGTTCTCGCCGCGGTCGCTGGTGCTCGGCGTGGACGACGACCTGCAGGGTCACCTCCGGTTCGCCGACCTGGCCCGGCCCCACCTGGAGCAGGTGGCGCGGGACTGCCTCGTTGAGACCCACGCGACGGCGGCGGCCAGCGGGCAGTTGATCCAGTTGGTCTGGGTGGGTGCCGGCCGCGGTGACGACGGGCTCGGCCGCGTCGGGCTGAGGCTCCCGATCCGGCCGCCGATGGGCGGGCTCTTCGTCGCCTGGGCCTCGGCGGAGGCCCAGGCCGCGTGGATCGCGGGCGCGGAGATGACCGACGCGGGCCGGGACCGCTACACCCGCATGCTGGCCGACATCCGCGATCGCGGCTGGGTCGAGATCCCGGACAACGACCACATGCGCCGGGTGGAGGCGGCCGTGGTGCGGCTTGCCGCTGACGGCCGTCTCCCGGCCAACCAGCGGGCGCTCGAACGGGAGTTGGCGAGTTACGGCAGTGCCTACGGGGAACTGGCCGACGTCAGCAGCGGGCGGCCACCGCACGGCGTCTCGGTCCCGGTCTTCGACAGCACCGGCCAGGTGGCGTTCTCGATCGGCGCGCAGGGGCTTCACCGCGGGGGAGCGGCGTCGCCGTCGGAATGCCTGCGCCGGCTCTCGTCGGCGGCCGCCGCGCTGACCGACCTGATCGGCGGCTGGACACCCGAAAAGACAAAAAAATCAATTGCGCGACACTAGGAGTGCAGATGGCCTTCCTTCGCAAGAAAGGTGCTGCCGCGGTCGCCGTGATCGCTGCGGTGTCCCTGCTGTCAGCGTGTTCGGGCGGCAACGACAACAAGAGCGCCGAGGGCGGCTCCACCAAGGTCGTCGTCACGGTCGCGCCGGTCGTCGACACCGCGCCGCTGTATCTCGCCCAGGAACAGGGGCTGTTCGAGAAGGCCGGCCTCGACGTCGACATCCAGATCGCGCCGAGCGCAGGGGCGCGTATTCCGGCGCTGATATCCAACACCGCGCAGGTCGGCCTCATCGGCACAGCAGACGTTCTCCAAGCTGCCTCCGCGGGCATCCCGCTCCGCGTCATCGGCGAAACCACGATCACCACGAACGACCCCGCCGCCGACACCGGCAAGGTCTACGTCTCAGCTAAGAGCGGTATCACCGACGCCGCTCAGCTCAACGGAAAGACGGTCGCCGTCGGCGGCCTCGGTGGCGGCGGCGAGTTGTCGCTGCGCGCCGCGCTCGACCAATCAGGTGCCGATAGCAGCAAGGTCAAATTCGTCGAAGTGCCCTTCGACAGCATGGTCTCCGCCCTTCAATCGGGGCGCGTCAACGCGATCAGTACTGTCGCCCCGTTCACCGACGCCGCAGAAGCTGCGGGTTTGAAGTACCTCCTGTCTCCCGGAGCGATCTCGGTCCCTGGTGCGGCCCAGCAGATCGCGGTCACAACCGCGAAGTACGCCACCGATCACGCTGTAGTTGTCGAGAAGTTCGTCGACGCGCTGAACGAGGCGACGAAATATGCGACCGCGCATCCGGACGCTGTTCGGAAGATCCTTGGTACGTACACCAAGACGCCGGCGGACATTGCCGCTCGCATGCAACTGCCCGTCTACGACCCCGCTTTCAGCAAGGATCGCCTGGGCATGTGGGCTCAGCTCATGGAGAAGTACAAGTTCGTCAAGAACGACATCAACCTGTCCAAGCTAGTCGGGGAGAACTGACATGAAGGGGCTGGCCAAACGAGTTAGCAGTCACTGGACAGCGATCGCAGTCATCTTGGGGGCGTTGCTGCTCTGGCAGGTCGGAAGCGCTGAGGGTTTCCTGCCCAAGTCCGCTTTCCCAAGCATGACCGGCACGTTGCGCACCCTGGTCGATCTGTTCGGTGAGTCGCAGTTCTGGCACTCGTTTGGCCAGACCCTGATCAGCTGGGTCGTCGGCGTCGCGATCGCGATCGCGCTGGCGATTCCGCTCGGTCTCCTGCTCGGACGCCTCCCGTTCCTCCATGTCTCGTCGCGGCTTCTGATCGACTTCATGCGGACAATCCCGTCGGTCGCGGTCATTCCCCTGATCACCCTGCTGTTCGGGGCAACCATGGAGATGAAGCTCATCCTGGTCGTCTACGGAGCCTTCTGGCCGCTTCTGATCCAGACCATCTACGGCGTCCACGATGCCGACAAGGTCCTCATGGATACGGCCCGGTCGTACCGGGTCTCGGGCTGGCGGCGCGCTGTCTACCTGCTCTTCCCCTCGACCCTGCCCTACATCGTCACCGGCCTGCGCATCGCGATCGTCGTCGGTCTCCTGCTCGGCGTCTCCAGCGAAATCCTCGGTTCCGCGCCAGGCGTCGGGCTCGACATGGCCATTGCACAGAACGGTGGTGCACTCGAACTGACCTACGCCTACGTGGTCTTCATCGGACTGCTCGGCGTGGCCGTCAACCTTGCTCTCAACAGCGCCACCAGGCGGATTCTCTGGTGGCACACTTCGGTCCGAGGGGACACCGCATGATGGCGACGATCGGACGGCGCACCAAGAGCGTGCTCGCGGAGACGTGGCTTCCCGCCGTACTGCTCCTGCTGTGGTGGGCGCTCAGCGCCAACAGCACCTCGCTCTATTTCTCGCCGCTGAGCGACATCGTCCACCAGTTGTACGACGTGGTGACGACGCGCTTCGGGTCGGACATCCTGCCCAGCCTGCGCAACTTCGCGCTCGGCCTGGCCATCGCCACGATCGCCGGGATCGCCCTGGGCCTGCTCTGCGGCATGATCGAGGCGCTCTACCGGGCCTTCCAGCCGCTGCTGGAGTTCCTGCGCGCGATCCCGGGCGTCGCGATCCTGCCGGTCGCGCTCTTCATGTTCGGCATCGGCACCTCGATGAAGGTTGCCGTGATCGCGTTCGGCGCCTTCTGGCCGATCCTGCTCAACACTGTCGACGGCGTCCGCGGCGTCGACACCCTGATCAAGGACGTGGCCCGCTCCTACCACCTCCGGCGGCGTGACCGCCTCTTCAGGGTCGTGCTCCCGGCGGCCTCGCCGCAGATCCTCGCCGGGGTCCGGATCAGCGTCTCGCTCGGCGTGATCCTGATCGTCGCGAGCGAGTACATCGCGTCGACCGAGGGGATCGGCTACATCGAGCTGCAATCGGCGCGTCAGTACCAGATGAGCGTGATGTGGGCCGCGCTGCTGCTGCTCGGGATCCTCGGCTACGTCGTGAACGTCGCGTTTCGGATCGTCGAAGCCCGCCTCCTCACATGGCATCGCGGCCTCCGCGGAACTCTCCTGGAAGGAAACTCATGACCGAGACGACCGTCATCACGCGGCAATCCGCAGACCCGGCACTCTCCGTCCGCGGACTCGCGAAGACCTACGGCACCGGCGAGAACGCGCGGGTCGTGCTCGCGGACGTCACCTTCGACGTCTTCTCGAGGGAGACCGTTTGCATCGTCGGCCCCTCCGGCGCCGGCAAGACCACGCTGCTGCGCTGTCTGGCCGGCCTGCTGCCGCGGACGGCGGGCACGGTGATGCTGGGGTCGACCGAGGTGGTCTCCCCGCCGGAGCGCCTCGCCGTCGTCTTCCAGGACTACAGCCGCTCGCTGATGCCGTGGACCACGGTCCGCGCCAACGTGGACCTGCCGCTGCGCAAGATCAAGGAGCTCTCCAAGGCCGACCGGTGCCGCCGGGCCAACGATGCGCTGGCCAGCGTCGGACTCGAGGGCTGTGAGGACCTGCACCCGTGGCAGCTCTCCGGCGGCATGCAGCAGCGAGTCGCGATTGCCCGTGCCCTCGCCTACGAGCCGTCGGTGCTGCTCATGGACGAGCCGTTCGCGTCGGTCGACGCACAGACGCGTGCCGACCTCGAGGACCTCACCCATACGATCAAGGCACGCTACGACGTGACGATCCTGGTGGTGACCCACGACATCGAGGAGAGCGTCTACCTCTCCGACCGGGTCATCGTGCTCTCCGGCAGCCCGACCGGCGTGACTTCGATCGTGCCGATTGGGCTGAACTACCCGCGCGACCAGGTCACCACCAAGTCCATGGCCGAGTTCGCCGAGCTGCGCGCGAATATCCTCGGCATGGTCCGTCGCTCGGCGACCACCGGTGACGAGGCATGAAAGCTACGGTGCGCTCCGCGGTGATCGCGGAGTTCGGAGCGCCTCCGGCGCTCCGCGAGGGGCCGCCGACCACCGGCAAGGAGGGCGCGGTCGAGCTGCGGGTGATCGCGGCGTCCTTCAACCCGGTTGACCGGCTGATCACCTCGGGGCGCTGGTACGCCGGTAAGCCCGAACTGCCGTACGTGCCGGGACGGGAGGGTGTCGGCTACGTCGTCTCCTCCTCCCCGCACGGCTGGAACAGCGGAGACCTCGTCTACTTCCGGACCCAGGGGATCGAACAGGGCTCGATGGCCGAACAGGTGCACGCCCACGTGGGCAACCTGGTCGCCGTACCGGACGGACTGGCTCCCGAGGTCGCGGCCGCCGTCGGATTCGTCGGCACGACCGCCGCCCTGGCCTTGGGCCTCCGGGGAGCGATGCGCGCCGGGGAGCGGGTCGTCGTTCTCGGCGCGACCGGTAGCGTCGGGCGCGCGGGCGCCCAGATCGCCGCCGAGCTCGGTGCCGGGACGGTGGTCGCCGTCGGCCGCAGCGCAGTCGGATGGAACGACCTGCGGTGTTCCTACCTAGCCACCGACGAGCTCTGGCGCGACGCGGCCGACGATGCCGACCGTAGGAACCTGCTGCGCGAGGCGATCCTGGACGCGACCGACGGCCCGGTCGACCTAGTGATCGACACGGTCTGGGGCCTGCCGGCCGAGGCCGCCGCCGGTGCGCTGGCGCAGGGCGGACGCATGGTCAACCTCGGGTCGAGCGCTGGTGCCGAGGCCACTTTCTCCAGCGAACTGCTGCGCGGCCGCTCGCTCGACCTGCGCGGTCATACGAACGCCTCGATCGCCCCACAGGTCTTCGGCGACTACTGCCAGCAGGTGTTCGCCCTGGCTCGCGACGGCCGCGTCGCGGTGCCCTTCGAGACGTTCTCGCTCGCCAACGTCGGATCCGCCTGGAACCGCGTCGGCCTCAGTCCGACAACCAAGGTCGTCGTCGACCTACGAAGGGAGAACTGATGACTGACAGCGCGCGCCACGGGGATTACCTCACCCACGTCATCGAACTGGCCTGGGCGGCGCGGGAAGCGGGCAACCGGCCCTTCGGTGCGGTCCTCGTCGACCCGGAGGGGCTCATCGTCGAGTCCGGCCTGAACGACGCGGTCGTGTCCGGGGACGTGACCGGCCACTCGGAGACCAACCTGGTCCGCGCGGCCACCCGGAAGCTCCGCGGAGCAGACCTGTCCGGCTACACCATGTACACCAGCGCGGAGCCGTGCCTGATGTGTGCCGGCGCGATCTACCTCTCCGGGATCGGGAGGGTCGTCTACGCGCTGCCGGCGAGCGAGCTCGGCGTGATCGCCGGCGCCGACTCGCCGGTGCGGACCGTGCCGACCGATCTGGCCCAGGCTCTGCGGGACGCGCCCGACGCCCCGGAGATCATCCACCACGACATGGGCGAGGCGGGTTCGTCCGTACACCGCGGCTTTTGGCCAGGTCCGCGATGACCGGCGCGATGGTGCAGCTCCGGGCGGCCGACGGCCACGAGTTCCGCGCGTACGTCGTGGAACCGGCGGCGCCCAGGAACGGAAACGCGATCGTCCTGCTCCACGAGATCTTCGGCATCAACAGCTACATGCGTACGATGGCCGCCGAATTCGCGGCGACCGGGCTGACCGCCGTCGTCCCGGACCTCTTCGCCCGCCAGGAGCGCGACGTCGAGCTCGGGTACTACGGCGAGGAGTTCAAGCACGCGATCGAGCTCCGCGACGGGCTCGACTTCGACCTCGTGCTGGACGACATCCGCGCGGCGATGGAGTGGGCCGGCGCCCGCCCCGGCAACGGCGGCAAGGTCGGATTGCTCGGCTACTGCCTCGGTGGCGGCCTCGCCTTCCTGGCCGCCTCGGCGCTGGACCCCGCGTGCGCCGTCAGCTACTACGGCGTCGGCGTCCAGGACCGGATCGAGCGTGCCTCCGACGTACGGTGCCCGATCCTCTTCCACCTCGCGGAGAACGACCACTACTGCCCGCCGGAGGCGCGCGCGGTGATCGAGGACGCCTTCGCCCACAACCCGGCAGCGGAGTTCCACCTCTACCCGGGAATGCCGCACGCCTTCGCGACGTACGGACGCGACACCTTCAACCAGCCGGCCACCGACCTCGCGTGGGACCGGACCACCACCTTTCTCAAGGACCACCTGTGAAGTTCGTCAGTTACTCCAGTGAAGGCACCGCCTCCTTCGGCCGGCTCCTAGACGACGACCGGATCGTGGATCTGGCCGGCGCCATCGAGGGCGTCACCAGCCTGCGCGAGGCGCTCGCCGCCGATTGCCTCGCCGAGCTCGGCCGTGTGGACGCGTCCACACGCGACCAGCACGCTCTTGCCGACGTGACATCGCTGCCTGTCGTCCCAGACCCGTTGAAAATCCTCTGCGTCGGGCTGAACTACCGCTCGCACCGGGAGGAGACATCCCGGCCGGCGGCCGAGTACCCGACCATCTTCCCCCGGTACGCCGACTCGCAGACCGGGCACGGGGGTCCACTGCTCAAGCCCAGCGAGACCGAGGAATTCGACTACGAGGGCGAACTGGCCGTCGTCATCGGGCGCCCGGGCCGACGCATCTCCCGGGCCGCGGCGCTGGACCACGTCGCCGGCTACTCCGTCTACAACGACGGCTCGGTCCGCGACTGGCAGCGGCACACCAGCCAGTTCATGCCCGGCAAGAACTTCCCCGGCACCGGGGCGTTCGGCCCCGCGCTGGTGACCCCCGACGAGGTGGGCGACCTGACCGAGCTGACGCTCACCACGTCCGTCAACGGCGAGGAGCGGCAGCGCGCCAGCATCGGGGACCTTATCTTCAACGTGGCCACCCTGATCGAGTACGTCTCGACCTTCACGCCGCTGTCCGCCGGAGACATCATCGTCACCGGGACCCCGGCCGGCGTCGGGCTCTTCCACGAGCCGCCCACCTTCCTGCAGGTCGGCGACAAGGTCGAGGTCCACATCGACCGCGTCGGAACCCTGGTGAACGTGGTCGCCGACGATGGAGCGTGACCGGAAGCCGGTGCGCGCAATTCAGGTGACCGGCGCCGCATCGGCCGATGACCTGGAATGGGTCCCCGTTCCGGCACCCGCGCTGCACGCCGGCGAGGTTCTCATCGACGTCGCCGCGACGGCGGTCAACCGGGCGGACCTGCGCCAGCGCACCAGCACCTACCCGGTTCCGGCGGGCGCCAGCGAAATCCTCGGTCTCGAGTGCTCAGGACGCATCTCCGCGGTGGCTCCGGACGTCACCGGCTGGTCGGTGGGGGACCAGGTATGCGCACTGCTGGACGGCGGCGGGTACGCCGAACAGGTGGCGGTGCCGGCGACCCAGCTCATGCCGGTGCCGGCCGGCGTGACCCTGGAGGAGGCCGCGGCGCTGCCCGAGGTCGCCTGCACGGCGTACTCGAACCTGACGATGCAGGCCGGAATCGGGCCGGGACAGTCCGTGTTGATCCACGGCGGGGGATCCGGTCTCGGCACGCTGGCCGTTCAGTACGCCGTGGCGCTCGGCGCGACGGTCCTGGTGACGGTCGGATCAGCGCGGAAGGCCGAGGCGTGCGAGGCACTCGGCGCGACAGCGATCAACTACAGGACCGAGTCCTTCCTCTACCGGGTCCGGGAGCTCACCGGCGATGAGGGCGTCGACGTCGTCCTCGACTGCGTCGGCGGCCCGTACCTGGCGCCCAACATCGACGCGCTGAAGCTCGAGGGAAAACTCCTCCTCGTCGGGCTCCAGGGCGGCCGGGTCGCGGAACTCGACCTCGAGGCAGTGATGCGGCGACGGCTGACCGTACGCGGCAGCACTCTGCGGGCGCGCTCCGCCGAGGCCAAGGCGGAGATCGTCGCGGGGACCATCGCCGAGCTGTGGCCGCTCGTCGCCAGCGGCCAGGTGCGCCCGGTCGTCGACCGCGTCCTGCAGGTCGAGGAGGCCGGGGAGGCGCATCGGCTCGTCGAGGCGGGCCAGAACATCGGAAAGGTCGTGCTCCGGGTCGCCTGACCGGAGCCGCACGAACAAGGGAGCAACCATGGGCCTGCACACCCTGCGCAAGATCGTCCTGGGAACCCCGGACGTGGAGGAGACTTCGGCGTTTTACAACGAGTTCGGACTCGAGCCGCTCGGAGACGGCCGGTTCGCCACGACCGACGGCGGCGAGCAGCTACGGCTGGTGCACACACCAGTACGGCGCCTCGCCGGAATTGTCGTCGGGGTCGACGACGCCGACGACATCAACCGGGTCAAGTCGCGGCTGGACGCGCACGGCTTCGACGCCGACACCACCGAGAACTCACTCGTCGCGGTCGAACCGGTGACAGGCGTCAACGTCCGACTGGAGGTGGAGGAGCCGATCCGGCAGACACCGCACCGGACCCCGGTCATCCCGAACTCGCCCGGTCTGCTGATGCGGCGCAACGAGCGCGCCGACGCGCTGAACCGGGACGACCGGGTCCGACCGCGGAAGCTCGGGCACGTCGTGATCGGCTCGACCGATCTGGCGACAAGCATGCGCTTCTTCGAGGAGGCGATCGGATTCAAGACCTCCGACCGCATCAAAGACCGCGGCTCCTTCCTCCGCTGCTCCACCGACCACCACAACCTGCTCGTGCAGAACACCCCGGTGAACTTCGTGCACCACAGCTCCTGGCAGGTCGACGACGTCGACGAGGTGGGGCGCGGTGCGTCGGCGATGCTCGAGCGCGATCCAGCGCGGCACGTCTGGGGACTCGGCCGGCACCACGTCGGGTCGAACTTCTTCTGGTACCTCCGGGACCCGTCTGGGACCTTCGCCGAGTACTACAGCGACCTCGACATGATCCTCGACGACCAGTTGTGGAAGCCGGAAGTCTTCGAGGGCCAGCTTGCCAGGTTCAACTGGGGCCCCCCGCCACCGCCGTCGTTCCTCCGCCCGGACGACCTGGCGGAACTAATGACCGGGGCGCACGCGCCCAAGAAGTGAGTACTGCACACGGCCTTGAGGGCTTCCCACGCGGCAACCCTCGCCAGCGTGTTCTCGAAGTCGCCCAGCTCCAGTGTCAGGTAGTGCGGAAAGTCGACGTTGTAGGTGCAGGCCAGCTTCGCCTTGTTCTCCCGGGCGTAGGCCCTTCGAGCGCCGTCGATCCAGGCGCTGGCCTCTTCCGGCCCGAGAGCGTTGACGACGATAGATAGGAAAGGCGCGGCATGTTCAACACTCGCCGGCCAGCCGTCGGCATCGTCAGACAGACCGTAGTGACCCACCGCGTGGGCCAGCCGTAAGCCGAAGTTCTGCGTCTGTCGACGAATCGGGACTTCCTCGTCGACGAGACCAACGACGGAGCCAGCTGGCGTCGCCGACGAGGGTGGCGGTGTCTGACCGATCGCGCGTCAACTTTGGCCGACTGTTGTTCAGCCTCGACTGCTCGCCGAAGTCGACGCCGGCAGAGTTCAGTAGCCGTAGATGACATGGCCATCTCCACCCCCGAGGGCGTTGCGACAGGCGCGGCCGACCACACCGCCGCTCGCTGACAGCAGCGTCTAGCTACCGATGGGTCTCGGATCACCTGATCCGGGACCTGTCGTGGTTTTTGCCGCGTAGATGGCGGAAGGGGCGTGGATCGCTCCTGCGGCAGCACCCGGGGTTACTTCGCGGGGCGTGCAGTCCGCAGCATGGAGTGAGGACGGGCTGATCCGGGAGTCTGCTCCTGGCGCAGAAGAGATGGACGAGTCGGCTGCCTGGTCGTCGGCGATGTTGCCGGAGGTGAGGAAGCGAGGGGTGAGAGATCCCGAAGTCGAACCCCTGCGGCGGAGGCTGCTGCCCTGTCAACTGGGCGGTGACCGCCTCCTGCCTGATCAGGAAGGCAGGACGGACTTATCTGCAGGATCAGTACGTACAGGATGCTCGGGCGGATTTCCGAGGTGCCGATGTAGCCGCACCGGTGCGGGTAGCCATTTGTGACGGTACCGCTCCGGCGTCCGGATGCAGGCGCCCCCACTCCTGGCACACGGGCAAGGCGTCACTCTCCGTGCTCGCCTCGTCGAACTGGTGGGCGAGGGTTCTGATAGCCTGCTGCGATCTTGGAAATGGGACCTCATCGGTGTGCGCTGGCGATCCGGCTATCGCGCGGTCGCTGCCCTTGACGGGGCGGTATCTCATTGCGCGAGCGAGAAGAACCCTGGTGCCGCCGTCTGGCAGGGTTCGGTCCTGGCAGTCCACTTGGAGGGCGTTCGGCGTGCTGTTGGCGGCTCGGTACCAGCTTGAGGAGCTTCTCGGTCGAGGAGGGATGGGGGAGGTCTGGCGCGCGCGAGACGAGGTCCTTGGCCGTCCGGTTGCGGTCAAGCTGCTCCTGGCCGGCGGCATCGACCCGTCGGCTGCGGCCCGCTTCCGGCAGGAGGCGCACACGACCGCTCGCCTGAGCCACCCCAACATCGTCGCCATTTACGACTTCGGCCAGGCCGACGACCGTCTCTACCTGGTCATGGAAATGGTCCAGGGGTGCAGCCTGGCCGACCAGCTGGCCTCGGCGGGGGCGCTCACCCCCCGCGAGGTGGCCGCCATCGGCAGCCAGACCGCCTCAGGCCTGGCCGCCGCACACCGGCAGAACGTCATCCACCGCGACATCAAGCCCGCCAACCTTCTGCTCGCCCCTGACGGCACGGTCAAGGTGGTGGACTTCGGTATCGCCCGCCTCGCCGACGACACGGCGGCCGGGCTCACCAGCGCGGGCATGATCGTCGGCTCCGTCTCCTACCTCGCTCCGGAACGCGCCCTCGGAACCGACGCCGGCCCGGCCTCCGACATGTACGCGCTCGGCTGCGTCCTGTACGAGCTCCTTGTGGGGCACCCGCCCTTCCGCGCGGACACCCCGACCGCACTGCTCTACCAGCACGTCCAGGAGCTGCCCGCACCGCCGCGCAGCATGGGGGCAGAGCTTCCGGTGGAGCTCGAACAACTCGTCCTGGCGCTGCTCGCCAAGGAACCGGAAGCGCGCCCCGGCGCCGAACAGGTCGCGGACTGGCTGTCCACCCCGGGAAGGCGGAGCGCGCCCGCGATGGCACAGCCCATACCACCGCCGTCCGCACGACCGGCCGCCGCGGTGGGACGCACGGCCGTGCTGCCGGCTCCTGCCACACGCCGATCCCGCAGGCGTGACTCCCGCGCGCGCACGGCAGCGATCTCGGGACTCGCAGCGGCCGCTCTCGCGACCGTGGGATACCTCCTCTTCCAGCCAGACTCCGCACAGGTGGCCGCTGCCGACTCCCCTTCCGCGACCCAGGAAGCAGTGCCGCCCACCACTGACCCCGCTCCCTCGTCGTCCGTTGCTTCAGATGCTTTTCCTCCGCCGAGCCCGTCCGCTGCCTCGGACGTCACCGTCGACACACCCGCAGCGTTGTCGAATGACCCCGGTGTGTTGCTCGGCCAGGTGTCCCAGGAACTGAGCGCTGCAGCCGGCGAAGGTCGGCTCGACTCGCACCTCGCCGACGATTTGGAAGACGAGGTCTCCGAAGCCCAGGACAAGCTGGCTGAGGGCAGAGAGAAGGGGGAGGACAAGACCAAGGACGTACGGAAACGGGTCCGCGACATCCGGCACAAACTCGCCGACGCCGAGGAGCACCAGGAGTTCACCAGTACCCCTGAGTTCGAGCGGCTCCTCGATCACCTCGCGTCCCTGGTCGGGGAAACCGACTAGGCGATGAGGTCTGGGCGCGGCCCGAATGCTCTTCCGCACCGGGGGTGGAGATCGGCCAGCGGGCGGCGAATCCGCAGAGTGAGCGGAACGGCCCAGGGACGGCCGAATCGCCGCCACCCCGGCCCCTTCGTTGGCGGCCGCCCCGACGCGGCCGCAGGGCGGTGGCCCTCGTCGTTACGGTGACCGGGAGGTGCTGGCCGCGATCGTTTTCGTGGCGACCTCCGGGTGCATGCGGGCCCAGCTCCCGCCCTGCTTCGGGGCGTCCGGTCTCACGAATGTGGCATTTCCTCAGGCGCTGTGGCAGTCGGCTGCCGGGGCCTATCGCCGCGCCGAGGCACGGCAAGTAGTGTGGCGCCGTCACGTTCGAACAGTGGGGCGTGTGGTGTGCCGGGAAGCCTGGTCGGCGTTGCTTTCGTCGAACCCGGAGGGCTTCACCGATGCGGATTGCGCTCGCCCGTTCCGATTTCCTCGGCGCCGGATCGGCGCGGGGTCTCGGTGCTGTACGCGCGTTTTCAGCAGAGGGCATGAGGTGTGGGCTCGGCGGCTCTCAGAGAAGGCAACTTCTCCTCGTGGACCGCGGGGAGAGGCGCTACGCCGTTGCACAAACTCACCTCTCACGACTGGACTACCTGTCATGCCGACGCCCCCCGAACGTCCGCCTGTCTCTCCCTGCGCGCATGAGGACCTGATCGACAACGTGGTGGCGCGGTTCGCCGTCTATGCCCGGGCTCGATCTGCCCGCGGCAGCATCCTGGGCGGCACCATGGCAACGCCCCGACAGGAGCAGCAGGCCTTCGACGATCTGCAGGACGCCGTGGCCCGGCTCCGCGCATGGACCGGCTGACGGACTGCGGCTGTGAGTAGTTGAGGTACAGGAATCTCGGTGAGAACGATCTTGCTGGGGCTCGCCTAGCTCGTAGGAGCTTCGAGCTGACGGGGGACGATGCCGGCGCGCAGTTCGCGCAGGTCGGGGATGTGGTTGTAGAGGGTGCCCGGAGAGACGCCGAGGAGCTTGGCGATCGAGGAAGGCGGGAGCGCGGCCGGTGGCAATTGACGCCGCTTTTAGCTAACCGCTATCTATTGAGGTATCGCGGAGGAGGGGGAGGGCAGTCCGTGCAGGACGTGGTGCTGGCGCTTCTGGTCAAGGGGTCGTCGCACGGGTACGACCTGCGCGGGCGGTTGCTTGCCGCGCTCGGGCCGCTCGGCCAGACGCTCAACGCCGGGCAGGTGTACGTCACGCTCACCCGGCTCGAGAAGGCGGGTCTGGTCATACGGGAACGCGAGGATGCATCCGCGCGCGGTCCGCGGCGCAAGGTGTACGCGCTGACCGGAGCCGGACGGGAGCGGGTGGCCGAGTGGCTGGCCGAGCCCGCCGGGCCCCGGGTGGACGTGACGGAGTTCCATCTGAAGCTGGTGGCCGCCGTAGATTCGGGCATGGCAGAGCCGCTTGCCCTCGTCGAGGCCCGGCGCCGCGAGCTGAGGCGCAGCCTCGCCGAGGCCCAGCATGCCGTCCTCACTCACGGCACGAACTCGGAGGTCGGGCTGCTCCTGGAGGGCGTAGCACTCCGATTGCAGGCCGATCTGCGCTGGTTGGAGGCGTGCGAGCGGACCTGGTCCGCGCGCGCCCCGTACGGGAAAGGCGGAGGGAACGGATGATGACACGAGGCCGCCGGTGGGGCAGGGGGCTGTCCCGGAGCGGCGACTCCTCCGGGGACGTGACGGCAGGTCCGGTGCTGCGGGCCGTCGGCCTGTCGCGGGTCTACGGGCAGGGGGAGAGCACGGTTGTGGCCGTCGACGGAGTCGACCTCGACATACCCTCTGGGCAGACGCTGGCCGTGACCGGTCCCAGTGGCTGCGGCAAGTCGACGCTGCTGCATCTGCTGGGCGGCCTTGACCGGCCCGACGAGGGGGAGGTGTGGCTGGGTGGGCGGCGCATCGACCTGCTCAGCGAACGCGCGCTCGCTCGGCTGCGGCGCCGCGCCGTCGGCTTCGTGCACCAGGACTTCCACCTGATGGACGAACTGACCGCGGCCGAGAATGTCGAGCTGCCCGCGCTGCTCGCCGGTGACTCGCCGCGCACCGCCCGCCGTCGCGCCGCTGCCCTTCTCAACCGTGTCGGGCTCGCGGACCGGGACCGGCACCTGCCGTCCGAGCTGTCCGGCGGGCAGCGGCAGCGGGTTGCCATCGCCCGCGCCCTGGTCAACGAGCCGCTCGTGGTCCTCGCCGACGAGCCCACCGGGAACCTCGACACCGCCGCGACCCACGACGTCCTCCGCCTCTTCGCCGATCTGCGGGCCACGGGACAGACCCTCGTACTTGTCACCCATGACGAACGCGTCGCCGCCACCGCGGACCGGATCGTCTCCCTCCGCGACGGGGCGTCGGCCGAGGACACACCTCTGGCCGTAGGTGGGTGGCAGCTCGGCACGCTCCTCGGCTGGGAGGAGTGACCATGGGCCGTCTGCTGCTGATCTGGCGGCTCATCACACGGGACCTACGGCGCCGACCCGGCGAGGCCGTCATGTTCCTTCTCGCGGTCACCGCCGCCACCGCGTCGCTGACCCTGGGGCTGGCTACCGACAACGCCGTGGCCGGCGGGTACATGAAGACCCGCGAGGCCACCGCGGGACCCGACATCACGGCCATCACCACCGCCGCGGACCCCTCCGTCCTGGCCGGGCGCATCGCGGACGCCCCCGGCGTGGACACGATCGCCGACCCGGTCCCCGGGTTCTCCACCACGGTCCGCGCCAACGGGCAGACGGAGAACACCACGGTCGAGGGGCGCGAGCGCACCGCGTCCGCCGTGGACCGGGCACTGGTGACCTCCGGCACGTGGGTACGCAGCGCCGGCGCGGTCATCGAACGCGGCTTCGCCCAGGCACTCGGCGTGCATGTCGGAGACCGTGTCACCATCGGTGGGCGCGAATACCCGGTCGTCGGTACGGCCATCAGCGCCGCCACTGCCGTCTATCCGTGGGGCAATTGGGCCGAGGGCCCCGGGCCGTCCGACGGCGGAGGCCGGATCTGGCTCACCACCGACGACGCCCGCGCGGCAGCCGGCGACGAGTCCCTCCTGTACCTGTTGAACATCAAGCTGTCCGACCACGACGCGACGCGCAGCTGGGCGGACACCGTCCTCACCGACGACATCCGGGGCCAGGACTGGGTCAACACTCATTCCTGGCAGACCTTCGTCGACGGGGACACACGGCTGCTGAGTTTCGCCCGCCCCGCCCTGGTCGTCGGCGGCGGTCTCCTCGCCGCGGCCTCGCTGGTCACCCTCGCGTCGCTCGCCGCCGTGCGCGCCCCGCGAGACCACCGGCGTGCGGGCCTGTTCAAGGCGGTCGGCGCCACGCCCCGTACCGTGGCCGCGATGCTGCTCGCGCAGTACCTGCTCCTCACGGTGGTGGCCGCCGTCGTCGGGGTCACTGTGGGATGTCTGATCGCGCCCGCCCTGGCCGACCCCAGTGCCGGGCTGCTCAACACAGCCGGCCCGCCGACGACCGGAATCGTCGCGGCCGCGACCGCGCTCGCCCTACTGGTGACCCTGATCGGCACGCTCGGCCCCGTCCTGCGCACCGTGCGCTCCAGCACCGTCGACACCCTCACCGACCCTGCGCACCTGACCGCGTACCGTCCTCGCCTTACGGCCATGACGGCCTATCTGCCCACGCCGCTCCTGATCGGCGTACGGCTGATCGCACGCCGTCCCGGCCGCGCGGTCCTGAGCGCCGTCGGTACCGTCGCCACCACCGTCATGGTGACCGCAGTCCTCACCTTCCAGGTGTCGCTCGAAGTGGACACCGCCCAGGGAACGTCCACCGTCCAGGAGATCCGCAACGCTGTGACAGGCCAGGTCATGCTCGGTGTCACGGTCGCCCTCGTGGCGCTGTCCGTGCTCAACACCGTCTTCGTCAGCTGGAGCGCCGCGGTGCAGGCCCGGCGCGCCCTGGCCGTCACCCGCACCCTCGGCGCCACCCCCGGCCAGGTCGTCGCGGCGCTCTGCATCGCGCAACTGTTGCCCGCCGTGGGCGCGATCGCGGTGGGGATCCCGATCGGGATCGGCCTGTTCGCGCTGTTCAGCTCGGTCGTGGTGACACCCCCGGGTAGTTGGCTCGCGACCGCGGCCCCGGCCGTACTCCTTGCCGTAGCGGCACTGACCGCCCTGCCCGCCTGGCTTTACACCCGCAGCCCCGCCGGGCGCGTCCTCAACGCCAAACCCGCCTGATGGGCCTTCACTGCCAGGGTCGCCGATCAGTCCTCGTCCGCATCGTCATGGGCGGCGTCCGACGAACCCTCCGCCGGACTCCTGGCGCAGATAGCCGCCCTGGCCGCCAGAACAGCGACGGCCGCCCCCGCCTGAATCCGCCAGGCCAGACTGAACTTCGCACCCTCCCGGCTGCACGTCCGCCTCCGCTCGAAGTGACGGGGCGGAGCGCGTCTCAGCGGCTACCGCGACCACTACCGCGAGGCCCTGGAAGAACTCATCGCCGCGAAGGCCGAGGGCCAGGCCCCGCCCGAGCCAGCCGCGGCAGGCAAGGCCACGGGCGGCGGTGTCGTTGACCTGATGGCTGCGCTCACCGCGTCCGTACAGAGGTCCCGCGAGTCCCGCGAAGAGTCGGACGACCACGCCACCGTTCACGAGATGCGGCCCAGCAAGAAGACCACGAGGAGGCCGGCCCGGGGATCACGTGTCCGGTCCCGGGAGATGCTTGACACTTCGGTCATGGCTGATGGCTGACAGTGGTCGATGCGCGGATCTTGGACGTCGGGATAGGGTTCGGTGGGGGGTGCGGGCGATGAGTTTCCGGCTGGCGGCGTACGCCGTGTGCATCGAGGACGGTCGGGTGCTGCTCGCCCGTCACGTGTCGCCGAAGGGTGAGAGCACCTGGACTCTTCCGGGCGGCGGGGTCGAGCACGCGGAGGATCCGTTCGATGCGGTGATCCGGGAGGTCGCTGAGGAGACCGGCTGCAGCGCGGTGATCGAACGCCTTCTGGGCGTGGACTCCAGGGTGATCCCCGCGGCCGTAGCGCGTGCAGGAGTCGAGCACCAGAATGTCGGCATTTTCTACCAGGTTCGCATCACTGGCGGCCAACTCCGGCCGGAGCCGAACGGCGAAATTGCCGAGTCGGTCTGGACTTCGATTCCCGACGTCGCTGGACTGCGCCGGTCATCGCTGGTCGACATCGGCCTCACCCTGGGGCAGACGCTTCCGGCAGCCGGTCACGTCGCTGCCGTCCCGGTCGGCGGCCTGATCCAGCACTGAGGCAGCATCAACATCTACCTAGGCCCACCGTCAAGCCTCACCTGGGACCAAGACGTCGCGAATCAACTGGGACTAGACAGGCCCGGGGATCACGCTAGTGCCGCGTCAGCCAACGTTTGCCTGGTCGCGGGAGATTGCTCTGTCGACTGGTGGGAGAGTGCGGACATGGAGATTGCCAACCGCACGCTGACGGTGGACGTGATCGCGGCATTGACGTACTGGCCTGGCATCATCTGGGGAGGTCAGGAGAACCCTCCGGACCCGGTGGATCTCACTGTTCTGCCCCCTTTCTTCAACGAGGTGCTGCAGGATCTTCCCTGGTGGAACCGCGACTGGAAGGTCAGCCACGTCGAACCGGGTCTTCCCCTGGAGATCGGGAGTGATCACCACGGTCACCCTTCAAGGTTCACTGAGGTGTCAGTGCCGGGCACGGTCGGTTCCAGCGGTGGTGAGAGCCTGCCTTTCGTCGCGAAGGTCGGTTTTGCGGGTGACCGACTGATCCGATTTCAAGCCAAGATCGACGACGTGGTCCTCGGTCCTGCCGTTGCCCCTGCTGGGCGGCTGGAACCGCATCCGTTCGCAAGGGTGCTCACCGGGTTGATGGACCTGCGCGGGATTCCGGTCAAGAGGATGGCAAGGGAAACCGCACGATCGATGTCCACCATCCACATGCTTCGCAGCGGAAGGCTCAACCCGGAGCCGTTTCTTACCCAGGAGATCGCCAAGGTTCTGGGCATGTCCGAAGCGGACGTCAGAGTCATCGCTGGACTCGACGACGGCAGTACGCAGTAAGTGACAGGCGGCGTCACGATGCGGCGTTGGCGCTGCGTCACGCGACGCTCACCCTGTTGATCACGGTGCGGAGGCGCTTGTCGGCGGCGTGTCCGTTTCGCCAGATGATGTAGCGGCGGATCATGCTGCCCTGGGCCTTGTGGGTGGGGTGGTCAGTGCCGTCGAGGGCGAAGTAGCGCAGGGCGGTGAACTGGGCCTCGATGCGGTTCAGCCAGGAGCTGTTGGTGGGTGTGTAGGCGAACTCGACGTTGTTCGCCTCGGCCCAGTCGCCGACTCTGGTGTCCTTCTTCGTGCTCAGGTGCGGGGAGAAGTTGTCGAGCACGATCGCGATGCGGGTCTGGGGCGGGTGAAGGCTGCGCAGGTAGCGGCAGAACTCCAGGAACCTCGTGCGGTGCTTCCTCGGCTTGATGTGGCCGTAGAGCTGGTCTTTGCCCAGGTCGTAGGCGGCGAACAGGTGCCGGACGCCGTGGGGGCGGGTGTAGGTCGCGCGTCGGCGGGGCCGCGGTTCGCGGTCGGGGTCCTTGTGCCGGCCGCCGCGTTCGGCCCACTGCCTGCCGGGGTGGGGCTGGAGGTTGAGCGGGCCGAACTCGTCCATGCAGAAGATAACTTCGGGCTCGCCGTCTTCGGGTATGACCTCGCCGTCGGCGATGGCGTAGAGGTGCTCGACGCGGGCCTTCTTGGCCGCGTAGTCCGGGTCGCGGGAGGTCTTCCAGGTCTTCACGCGTTGAAAGGAGACGCCTTCCTCGCGGAGCAGAATGCGCAGGCCCTCGTGGCTGATGTCGTCGACCACCCCCTCAGCGACCAGGAAGTCCGCCAGCTTGGTCAGACTCCAGGTAGAGAACGGCAGGTCGTGCTCGGTCGGCCTGGACTTGGCGATCTTCTTGATCTCGCGGCGTTCAGGCAGTGTGAACGTCTTCGGCCGGCCGCCCTTGTACTTTGGATACAGCGAGTCGAAGCCGTCCCAGTCGCGTGCCCTCGACGTGTTCGGGCCGGTAGCAGCTGGTCAGGGCATGCGTTGGCTGGTCGCTTTCCTTCACCAGCCGCGCGCGGGCATACACCTCTGCTCCTACAAGCAGTCCATGCGCGGCGGCTACCTCGGGTGAGGATTCAACGAGATTGACTGCCTGGGTCTGCTCGTTCCGGCGGTAGGTGCGTCCGGACGCCATGCGGTCCGCGATGAACGCCACCTCGTCGCCGTCCCGCCACTTGGCTTTGTCGTTGCTTCTGCATGCGCCGTGATCGCCGCCTGCACAAGGGCCGCAGTCTCGACCGTCAGCCGGTTCTCCTGCTGCTCAGCC
Organism: Streptomyces sp. NPDC057486; assembly: GCF_042802415.1. Taxonomy (NCBI): domain Bacteria; kingdom Bacillati; phylum Actinomycetota; class Actinomycetes; order Kitasatosporales; family Streptomycetaceae; genus Streptomyces; species Streptomyces sp. NPDC057486. Next base: position 55,081 of record NZ_JBHVEE010000053.1, read on the forward strand.
CATGCCGCACGCTCAGGCTCAATCAGCTCATCACTCAGTTCGATCGCCACGGACCGGATCGTAAGCGGCGGGTCTGACAGTCAGCCGAAGCCGCGCGGGCCGGATCATCCGAGGCCACCCGCAGAAAGGGCCCTGCCCCCTACTCTGACAGTGACGAGCTGAGCAGAGAGGGGCAAGGCCATGCCAGACGATGCTACCCCGGACCCGTACGTCGACCCCATGGCATTCGGGCAGCGCATGCAGATCCTTCGGACACGACGCGGGCTCTCCCGCCCGGTGGTGGCTGGCCTGCTGGGCATGTCCCCCTCGTGGGTGAAGCAAGTGGAGACGGGACAGATCGGTATGCCAAAGCTCCCAGTGATCCTGCGCATCGCTGAACTGCTGCGCGTGCGCAACCTGTCTGACCTGACCGGCGATCAGAGCGCCTCCGTTGCCCTGTTCATCGGCCCGGGACACTCCCGTCTGCCAGCGGTTCGGGACGCGGTCAACGCACTGGCCCTCGGCGAGGATCGGAAAGCGCCGTCAGCACAGCACCTGGCGGCCCGGCTTGCGAAGGCGTGGGCAGCACGGCATCAGGCGGCGAACCACCGTGAGGTAATTGGCCAGTTGTTGCCCGACTTGATCCAGGATGCGCAGCTGGCCGTGCGGCAGTCGGATACGGCGGCCGACCGGCGTGCGGCGCAGGCCGTGCTGTCGGAGGTGTACAGCCTGAGTCAGTTCTTCGTGGCCTACCAGCCGGACAGCGCCCTGCTGTGGCGGGTGGCCGAGCGGAGCCTGGTGGCTGCGCAGGAGTCCGAGGACCCGCACGCGATCGGCGTAGCCGCATGGCTGGCCGCGCAGGCGCACCGCGACACCGGGCCCTCGCATTTTGATGCCGCTGATGACATGACGATTGAGGCGCTCGGCTACCTGGAGCGGTTCCTGCCCGACGCTGACGACCAAGTGCGCGCCATCGCCGGGGCCCTCCAGTTCGAGGCTGGATACACCGCTGCTCGCCGCGGTGAGAACGGGGCGGCATGGGGGTGGTGGGATAAGGCGCAGGCGACTGCTGGCCGCCTGTCCCCCGGCTACTACCACCCAGTGACGTCGTTCTCACAGGCCATCATGGGTGCCCACGCCGTTACCGTGGCGGTGGAGTTGCGGGCTGGCGGGGAATCTGTGCGGCAGGCCGTCGCAGCGGACGCCACCTCGATCCCGTCCCGGCCGCGCCTGGCCCGGCATCGTATCGAGGAGGCCCGCGCGTACCAGCTCGATGGGCAGGCAGAGACCGCGCTCGCCACCCTGGAGAAGGCACATCACGCCGCTCCGGAGACGATCCGCTACAACGGCTACGCGAGGCGGATCGTGTTGGAGGAAACAGAGTCTCGGGTGCCGGCCCGGCGGCAGCGCGCGGCCGTGCTCGCCGAGCAACTCGGTTTGCTCGCAGCGTAGTTCGAACCCGTGATCGAGGGGCAGGATTTCTGCCCCTCGCTTGCTGTGCCCGTTCGTACCGTCGGGGAACTGACGACGAGACAGCCGGGGACGCCATGACCGTGAGGGATTTACCGCCAGTCGACGAGCTCACCGAGCAGCAGCGCCGCGGGTGGCGTTGTGTCTGGTGCCGGTCCCCTCTCACGGTGGGCGCCGACATCGACCTGGGAGAGCAGCGCGCCCGGCCGGCCGACGGGGCTGCGTACTCGTGGTTCCCTCGCGCCTGCGCCGACACCGAGGCGTGCACGGTGCGGTGCGAGAAGCGGTCTGCTGACCCGCTGGACCGGGGTCGGGCATGAGGTACGCCCGACGCTGATCTCCCGCCCGTACCCGTGGCCGGCGGTGGCCGGGGGTGCGGGCGGGCCTAGGTCGTCTCTTTCGGATCATCGACCGGCATACTGGGCGCCATCCCAAATATGGCCGAAAGCAGATAGCGTGAAATCCGATACATTTCGCATCAGTGCAAGCCTTGCAGCTGCCACCGTGACGGCACTCGCCCTGTCCTCTTGCGGGGCAGGCAAACCCGTCGCCACTCCAGAGGCCGTAACTCATTCCGAATTGGTCGGCCGATGGGACGGGGAGCGGAAATGTGGATCGCCGATAGTTCGACTACGTGACGATTGCACTTTTCCAGCAAAGACTTCCCAGTCGAGTGGGACGGCCCCGGGCCGGACTCGCAGGTGACACGCCGTTCATCCGACGGGAAATGGCATGGGGTCAACAAAGACCCCGGCCTGTCACCCTATCTGGTACTTCGTTTCAAGAATCACAACGACATCCAGACTCTGCAATTTTTTTGGAGCATGGAGAGCTGCAGATGGATGGGACTGTCTACGCGGGCGGAGGGGACCCCTATCCCTACCCATGTCACTACAAACGCACTTCTGTCGACCCTGAGGCCTAGGACGTTTTTTTCGGATCATCTCGTTCACGCTGAACATGCTCCGCGCACATGATTTCTTGTTACCTCAGGTAAGAAAGCACTCTCAGGATGCGTCAGGTGGTCGACCGTCACCCCCCACCGAGACGCCGTGCCGGATTCCCTCCGAAGCGGCCAGCCAGCGGCACACCGACTTTCGCGTGTCCGTCGGAATGCGCCGTTAGACACCATGACTCGGTCAAGGTGTCCCGCCCCGCACCCAAACGAGTGCGGGGCGGTTTATGTTGGACCACAGAAGGCCCCACCGATAAACCCGATGGGGCCTCGCCCGTGGTCCCGGCCTCCCCGCCGAGGGTCCACAGGATGTGGGGAGGCGCGTGCCAGGCGCGCGCGGGGAGACGTACCTGCCCCTCCCATGGGCCGAACTCTACGGTGTACCGGCCACGTTTCCAGTCCCCCAACGAGTGAGCAGAGGTGCCGATTTCGTGGGGATGTGGCATCCATGTGGCATCGATCATGGAAACGGCCCCCCGGTCCGTGTGGACCGAAGGGCCGAAACAGGCTCTCACCTGCGGCTTCCTACTGTGGGCGCGGACGGTTTCGAACCCCCGACATCTGCTTTGTAAGTTCTGCCTGGTGAGGTCGTCGACGGCGCGATTCGGCGGCCTGGACGTCCCCGTCGGTCACCTCGGGATGCCGCTGTCCGCTGTCGTTGATGTCACCTGTGGATGTCAGGAGCGGTTCCGCACGTACCTGACATCTGGGGTGAGGCCGCCGCCATGAGCGCACGACGAACAGCGCGCCGGCCATGGACCTGTTCTAGTCCACTCGCCTCGATGGCGCTCCGGAGCGCGGCCTCACTCTGCGGTGATCGCCTCATCGCCGCTAGCCGTCGGCGCGCTTCCGGGTGGCGATCACGGTGGCGGCCGTGCCCGCCGTTCCGTACAGCGTGTACAGCAGACCCTGGCCCAGGAGGTCGCCGCGCTTCACCTCCTGGGCGTACTTGAGCTGGTCGTACGTGGCCGTGCCGGTCGAATCGCCGCCGCGGACGCTGTAGTCGAGCGCGCAGGTGTAGCCCTGCCGCATGGGGCCGGGGTGGTCCTCGCCGTCCTCGCCCAGCTGGAGCCCCGGGCAGTCCGGGACGCCGTAGGCCGCCCCGGCCCTCAGCAGGGTGATCACCCCCCACGCCAGCGGGACCAGGAAAAATGCGATGAACACTCCGCGTAACCTCATTGCGGCACCCTAGTGCCGCAACGGGATGGGTTGATGGCCACGGCACAGGTGTTGCCGTCAAGCCTCCGCGCCCTTGGGTGAGTTGAAACCCCGAGGGGCACCTACTGTCAGTGCGGTGCGTCAGATTGGTTCAGCGGTCGCAGGGCCTTCCCGGAAACGGAGACGGCCCCCTGGGCCGCGTCAGGTCGGCTCTGCCTGGGTCGATGGCAGATGGGATGGGAGCTCCCCGCGCACGCCACCAATCGGCTGGCACTCGCGAATGGCGCCCCCGCCATCCTGGAGCCTGAGCGCCCCCGCCGGAACTCGGCGGTGATCACAGGGGGCTGTCGTTCGGGATCGGAGGGTAGCGCGTGCTGGCCCTGGCCTCGCGTCACGCGGGAGTACCGCTTTAGGAGCGAGGTTGGGCGGTCTGGGCCTGACCTCGGGCTCCTCGCCCCTGGGGGAGTCCGGCACCCCGTACTCCTGCGCACTCTGATTCCCCGTGAGACCCCGCCCGTTCTGGCACGGATGTGGCACGAACGCTCCTTGTCCCGAAGTAACTCGGCTGGCCGCGCGTCCTTGAGCTGGTGTCTCTCACCGGCTGCAGTGGTCCTCCGGTGGGCCGTGCGCGTATCGGTCAGAAGGGAGGTTCGAGATCGCCGCGGCCATCGCTGTGTGGCCCCCAGTCCCAGGGCTCCTCCGAAAGAGGCTCCGGGCCGGGCGGATTGTGGCCCCATGCTTCGAGCGCCCTCCACGCGACGCGGCGGTTGGGGTCGTCGCTGCTGGTGTCCAGGATGGGCCGCGCGTGCACGGCGAGGTGATCGCGGTGCTTGGCGAGCGCGGGGTGTTCAGCGAGGAAGAGCGCGGCGATGACGGCGGCTTCGCGCACGTCCTCGTGGCTGTCCTGGAGGAAGGGCGCGACGGCCCGATAAAGCATCGGGCGCAGGTCCCGGAAGGACGCCACGGTGGTGCCGGGGGTGAGGAAGCCAGGGAAGTACTGCTCCGTGAAGCCAGCAATCTCGTCGGAGGCGTTGTAAAGGGTGGAAGCCAGCCAGCCCAACAGCGTCGCGCGGATGGGGACGTTGCGATAGGGCCGGAGGGTCATAGCCGCCGGGTGGGTGAGGATGCCGGCGATATACATGGCGACGGGGGCGGTGGCTTCGTAGATGGTGTTCTGGTGGCCGACCAGCTCACCCAGCTCCGACAAAGCTGTGACCTGGACCTTGGGATCGGGCTCCAACAGCCGCACCAGGACCTTTGGAAGGTCCTCGCCGTTCCCGAAAGCTGTTTGGAGCGAACCCCAATCAGTCTCCGCCAAGACCACCTGGTAGGGCGGTAAGTCAGGCTCGCGGGGTGCCCCGGTGTTGGAACGGTTGTGGTTCACAGGTCAAACCTAGACCAGACTTCTGACACGATTCCCTTCCGGGCCGGTTACTCGGTCTGTGGTCTTGTCGTAGGCGACTGCTGCATGTGTGGCATGTCACCAGTTTGGAAGATCCCGTATGTGGATGACCCCTGACCTGCACGCTTGTGACCTGCGATACGGCGGCGACCCTGCTATATGTCCCGTGGTTCCCTGCTGGCCCCCGACCGGTCGGGCACGCAACGGGCACACGTGCCAGGATGCGGGAATGGTGCAGTCACACGCAGCGTGGGAGAAGCGCGTACGGGGCCTCGTCGAGTCCCTCATGGGTTCCGACTCAGTGCCCCTGCGTTGGGACGTGCTCGACTTCCTCGAGGCCGGTGAGCATGGGCTCGCTATCGAGACGCTCTCCGACTGGATCGGGGATCTTGAAGACCCCATGCTCGTTTCGCCTGCCGACCGCGGACAAGTGCTCGACCTGGTCTCTGATTTCCCTGAGGAGACACAGACTCGCGTTAGGTGCGCTCTGGCTGAGCCCTCCGGCGGATCTGCGGGTGACGGCTGGGAGAGGGGGCCGGGTCTGTGAGCTGGGTAGCCAATGTGATGGTCTCCGCCGATGCCTCGGACTGGAAGAACGTTGAGGCACTGAGCGACTGGCTCCGGGATGAAGCCCCGCGGCGTCAGCAGCCGGGCGTTGTCGGCGTCGGATCCCTGCGACTGATCACGGGCCCGGATGCCACGTGGGGTGGCGGAAAGAACCCCGAATGCGAGATCTGGGCCGGCGCTCTCAACCATGCCGACCTTGATGCGCTCCGGCGACGGTTCGCCGGGATGCCCTGGCAGGAACCGAATGCCGTACAAATCTTGATCATGGATCAGGAGGAGGCGTTCTTCCGTCTGTGGATGATGCGGGACGGCGAGCTGAAGCAGTACGCACCCCTGCAGCCGTCCGATTGAGGCCTCTGGCCGACCGTAGGACTTGAACCTGTGGCCTCATCCTTATCAGGTCGAACACGGATCCGCTATCACCCAGCGAACTCGTTGAGCTGAGCCGGTGGGGTGGCCGCTGGCAACCGTTCTGGTCCGGCTCCGTGCGTCGCTGTTGGTGTCAGCCGTTGATGTCAGAGATCAACGGCCCTTTGATCTGGACGCGACTGCAGCAAGCTGAGGACGCCCGCTCTCCAGGAGAGGCCTGACTCAGGGCCACGACGAGGCATCGACCGCCTTCACCCTGCAGTCCGAACACGTCCCGGACCTCTTCGCGACGAATAGATGCCGATAGACCGTCACCTGCCGCCGAGGGATGCCACAGAGTGTCGCCTTATCCGACAGGGCGTGCTCCAGAGCCGGGACACCTGTCTCCCGGCATGCAGCGAAGCGCGTCGGGGCGAGCCCAAACGTGAATCTGAAGGAGCGGAGGCGGTGACCAAGCTGCGGCATGGCCACCACCCTCGCATGTGACCCGACCAGCGTGAAGTCAGAGAGACAGTCCCTAAGCCAAGGCTCTGCGCACCGGCCGCACCCGCCGTAAGCCTCACCGCCAGGCCGCCTGCCGGCAGCCGCGGTTCTCTACCCCGATGGTCATGATCAG
>NZ_JBHVEE010000054.1:0-61326 GCF_042802415.1 Streptomyces sp. NPDC057486
GGAACAGCACGTTCGCGCACCCGGACACGCGGAACGGCCCGCGCCCCCCTTCCGGGTGGCGCGGGCCGTCCGACCGGCCGCGCACGTCATGCCACGCCCGTCACACCATGGCGCTCACGCCGCGGCCGGGATCCTCTCCTCCGCCCCGGCCGTGGCCGGGGCGAGGGCGATCTCCAGCACCTGTCGGACATCCGTCACCGGGTGGACCTCCAGCTTCTCCAGGACCTCGGCCGGGACGTCGTCCAGATCGGCCTCGTTCCGCTTGGGGATCACCACGGTGGTGATACCGGCCCGGTGGGCGGCCAGCAGCTTCTGCTTCAGCCCGCCGATCGGCAGCACCCGTCCCGTCAGCGACACCTCACCGGTCATCGCCACGTCCGTACGGACCAGCCGTCCGGAGAGCAGCGAGGCCAGCGCCGTCGTCATCGTGATACCGGCACTCGGACCGTCCTTGGGCACCGCGCCCGCCGGGAAGTGGATGTGCGCTCCCCGGTCCTTGAGGTCGGCGACGGGCAGTTCCAGCTCGGCGCCGTGCGAGCGCAGGAAGCTCAGCGCGATCTGCGCCGACTCCTTCATGACGTCGCCGAGCTGACCGGTGAGGGTCAGTCCGGCCGCGCCGGTCTCCGGGTCGGCCAGCGACGCCTCGACGAACAGCACGTCACCGCCGGCGCCGGTCACCGCCAGTCCGGTCGCCACGCCCGGCACCGCGGTCCGGCGCTCGGCCGGGTCCTGGGCGGACTCGGGGACGTGGTGCGGCCGTCCGACGAGACCCCGCAGGTCCTCGTCGGTGACGGTGAACGGGAGCTCCCGGTCGCCCAGTTCGTGCTGGGCCGCGACCTTGCGGAGCAGCCGGGCGACGGCCCGCTCCAGATTGCGTACGCCCGCCTCACGGGTGTACTCGCCGGCCAGCTTGCGCAGCGCCGACTCGTCGAGCGTCACCTCACCCTTCTCCAGACCGGCCCGCTCCAGCTGGCGCGGGAGCAGGTGGTCGCGGGCGATGACGACCTTCTCGTCCTCGGTGTAGCCGTCGAGCCTCACCAGCTCCATGCGGTCGAGCAGCGCCTCCGGGATCGCTTCCAGGACATTGGCGGTGGCCAGGAAGACGACGTCGCTGAGGTCGAGTTCGACCTCCAGGTAGTGGTCGCGGAAGGTGTGGTTCTGGGCCGGGTCGAGCACTTCGAGGAGCGCCGCGGCCGGGTCGCCGCGGAAGTCGGAGCCGACCTTGTCGATCTCGTCGAGCAGGACGACCGGGTTCATGGAACCGGCCTCCTTGATGGCGCGGACGATGCGTCCGGGGAGCGCACCGACGTACGTGCGCCGGTGGCCCCGGATCTCCGCCTCGTCCCGCACACCGCCGAGCGCGACGCGGACGAACTTGCGGCCCATGGCGTGCGCGACGCTCTCACCGAGGGACGTCTTGCCGACGCCGGGCGGTCCGACGAGGGCCAGCACCGCACCGCCCCGACGCCCGCCCACGACCCCGAGGCCGCGTGCGGCGCGGCGCTTGCGCACCGCGAGGTACTCGGTGATCCGCTCCTTCACGTCCTCCAGGCCCGCGTGCTCGGCGTCGAGGATCTCCTTGGCGGCGCGGATGTCGTACGCGTCCTCGGTCCGTTCGGTCCACGGCAGTTCGAGGACGGTGTCCAGCCAGGTCCGGATCCAGGAGCCCTCGGGGCTCTGGTCGGACGAGCGCTCCAGCTTGTCGACCTCCTTGAGCGCGGCCTCACGGACGTGCTCGGGAAGATCGGCGGACTCGACGCGCGCCCGGTAGTCGTCGGACTCGTCCTCCGCGTCGCCGTTGAGCTCGGACAGCTCCTTGCGTACGGCTTCCAGCTGGCGCCGCAGCAGGAACTCGCGCTGCTGCTTGTCGACGCCCTCCTGGACGTCCTTGGCGATGGACTCGGCGACGTCCTGTTCGGCGAGGTGTTCGCCGAGCCACTGGATGGCGAGCTTCAGCCGGGCGACCGCGTCGGCGGTCTCCAGGAGCTGCACCTTCTGGGCGGTGGTGAGGAACGGCGAGTAACCGGAGTTGTCCGCGAGTGCGGAGATGTCGTCGATCTGCTGGACCCGGTCCACGACCTGCCAGGCGCCGCGCTTCTTCAGCCAGCTGGTGGCGAGGGCCTTGTACTCCTTGACCAGCTCGGCGGCGGCGCCGGGGAGCGGCTCGGGAACCGAGACGTCCACGCGGGTTCCCTCGACCCAGAGCGCGGCCCCGGGTCCGGTGGTTCCGGCACCGATCCTCACGCGGTCACGGCCGCGGATGAGGGCGCCCGGATCCCCGTCGGAGAGCCGGCCGACCTGCTCGACGGTACCGAGTACACCGGTCCCGGTGTAGGTCCCGTCGATCCGCGGCACCAGCAGCACCTCGGGCTTGCCACCACCCGGACGGGCGGCGGCCTGGGCAGCCTCGACGGCGGCCCGGACATCGGTGTCGGACAGGTCCAGAGGAACCACCATTCCGGGCAGCACGACCTCGTCGTCGAGCGGCAGCACAGGCAAGGTGAGCGGAGTGACCGCATTGGACTCAGTAGCCATGATCTCCCCTTCGGCAGTCAAGTTGAGCTATGCAGACTCAATGCTCCTGAGCGTCCGTATGTTCCCGAGGTTGTGTTCGCTCTCAGCGATCTTCTTCCACCAGCCCGTCACCTGCGAAAACCACTCGGCAGCCGCGGCGCGGACCCGGCACGGTGCCCGAATGGCCGACAGCGGCCGGCGAGGATCTCCCGGCGGCAAAGGAGCGGCCGACGACGGGACGATCCGACGTGGAGGCTCGCTGAGCCGCCTGCCGGCGACGTTCACCCCAGTGGTCGAAGCGGCCCGTGCCCTCGCCGACGCATTCGACGCCACGCAACCGCGCAGCGCCTGCCTCTACGGCAGCATTCCGCGCGGCACGGCCATTCCCGGTGTCTCCGATCCGGACCCACTGCTCGCCCTGCGCGCCGGACCCACCGAGGCCGACCGGGCCACGGCCCGGTCCGTCGAGGCCGTCGAGGGCGGCCCGATCGACGGCGGGAAGGCCCCGCGCCCATGACCGCACCGACCAGACCCTCGCGCCGGTGCAGAAGTGGCCAGCAGGCCACCCCGAGCAGCAGGGCGAGCGGATGCCCCCAGCCGGTGAGCGGATCGGTGAACACGAGCAGATCGTGCGCCAGCATCACCCCGACGCCGCCCAGCACCAGGGCACGGACCAGCGGGGTGAGCAGTCCGGCGAGCGCGCCGACGCTCGCCATCAGACCGAAGCTGATGCCGTAGTCGAGCCGGTGCAGCGAGGTCTCCGGCAGATGGCCGACCACCACGGAGATCCCGACCGGGATCTCCGTGGCGAGCGTCGCCACCACATGCCCGAGCAGGAAGACCCCGGCGGTGCGCCACCCGCCGATGCGCCGCTCCAGTGCGGTCAGGACGAGGGCGAAGCCGAGAGCGTACGGAGAGGTGAACCCGCCCGTGATCCACAGGGCGCTGGCGACGAGAACGAGCAACGGCGTCCGCGTGAGATGCGAGACGTCGGTGCTCGATCCGCGCAGCACGGCGGAGACGGTGTCCGGATCGGCGTACACGGTGAACAGGGACGTCGCGACGAGCACCAGCAGATAGCAGAAGGTGAACGGTGTCCCGGCAGGCGTCGGCAGCAGCCTCCACAACCGGGACCGGGCGGGCGGGTCGACCGGCGGTACGGGGGCCGTCGGCTCCGTACCGCGCTGCCCCGGGACGGCATCGAGCAGCGGGACCGTGTCACTTCGTACCTGTGCTGCCCCGTGCGTACTCCCGTGCACCCCGCCGGACTCCCTTTTCTCACGCCCCCCGGTTCTCTCACGCCCCCGAAGAACAACACCCGACCCTCCGCAATCATGTCCGCACCGTCCATGGCGCATGCCACACGGTGAACCGGCGAGGGGCCGCGTCCCGACAGAGGGGATGTGAGGCTGATGCGCCCCTCGGAACTGGATGTATTCGTCCCGGGTGCGGTGGTTCGCCCCGGTCATGGTGGCCCGGCTGGACGGGGTCCCCGACGCACCGACCCGGTACGTGGAGAACGGCGCACGCCCCGACGGCGGCGACGTACCGCTGTCGCGCCCGACGCTCGGCTGGGACGTCGTGCGCAACAAGCTGCTCGATCCCCGTGCGTACGCGCAGGGCGCCGCCGCCAACCTGATGCAGCGGGGCTGCCCGCCGGAGGGGACCGGAAAAGAGAGCAAGGAATACCGGCGCAGGCACCGCACCGACTCCGCGGTACAGGAGCGGCGGGTTCCCGAGAGCGACCCCGCCGTCCGGAACCCGCAGGTCAAGGAACCACCTGGGCCGTCTCGAAGCCATGCCGGACACCGGTCGCAGGGCCTGGCTCGGCCGCTGCCCGGCTTCCCGGGAGAGCTGCGACCTGGCTGGGCCGGCTGCCGATGACGGTCCACGGCGGCGCCGTCCACCTGACGGCGCCCCGCACCCCGGGTGGCGCGGCCGCCGTCCGGGCCTGGCCGATGCAGCCGGGGCCGCAGGGGGCGGCGGTGGCGGTGGCGGTGGCGGCGTACGTGGCAGGCGGGGCGCTCCTCGTGGTGCGCGGCGCACGGCCGGAGCCCGTGCGACCAAGCCTTTCGCCTCTCCGCGCCCCGTGCCGATCCGGCAATTCGCTGGTCCCGGCCGCGCGACCGGGCAAGGATGGCAGGGACTCACCCACCCTCCACCGGAGACCGAGGACATGCCCACCGCCGACCGCCACACCGCCCACAGCCCCGTCACGCTCGACCGCCGCGAAGGACCGTACGGGGAGGTCGTCCTGCGGGAGCGGGGTGACGACTTCGAGATCATCGCCAACGGCTGCTTCCTGATGGACACCGCGGACGGTCGCTCCGAGCGGCTGCTGATCGACGCGGCGCTGGCCGCACTGCCCGCCGGACGGCCGGACCCGGCGGTGCTGATCGGCGGTCTCGGGGTCGGCTTCTCCCTCTCCCACGCCGCAGCCGAACCGCGCTGGGGGCGGATCGCGGTCGTCGAGCGGGAGCAGGCGATCATCGACTGGCACCGGGGCGGTCCGCTGGCCCGGATCACCGGTGCCGCGCTCGCCGATCCGCGGACCGAGATCCTGGCGACGGATCTGGTCGCGTACCTCCGCACGACTACGGACCGTTACGACGCACTGTGCCTGGACATCGACAACGGACCGGACTGGACCGTCACCGACGACAACACCAGCCTGTACTCGCCGGCCGGTCTCGCCGACTGCCGGGAGCGGCTGAATCCGGGCGGGGTACTCGCGGTCTGGTCCGCGCAGCCGTCCGCCGACTTCGAACAGGCCTTGCGGAATGCCGGATTCAGCGGGGTAAGGACGGAAGAGGTGCATGTTGCCCGAGGTGTGCCCGACGTGGTTCATCTCGCACTTCGGAGCGCCTGAGGCCCCCCACCGGGTATGCGCGACCCCCCGGACGCCCGGGGCCAAGCGCCACAAGGCAGACACTCCGCCTCCTCCTCGCGTCCAACCCGTTCCCGTGCCGTTGCACCCTGCGTAGCCGGGAGCCGTCCGGTGGCTTTACGCTGCTGAGCGGCAAACGGGATCACCCACGAAATTCACAAGCGAAGACCGTGCGTCCGGGGGAATGGCCCCCGCGAGAACGGGCAGGGGCGGGGCGATGGAACAGACACACACCACCCACAACGGTGTCGCGGCCACCCCGGGCGCGCAGCGCCGGGTGCTGGTGGTCGAGGACGACGCGACGATCGTCGATGCCATCTCCGCCCGCCTGCGGGCCGAGGGCTTCCTGGTGCAGACCGCGCTCGACGGCCCCGCGGCCGTCGAGGCGGCCGAGTCCTGGCAGCCCGATCTGATGGTGCTCGACATCATGCTGCCGGGCTTCGACGGTCTGGAGGTGTGCCGCCGGGTACAGGCCACACGGCCGGTGCCCGTGCTGATGCTGACCGCCCGGGACGACGAGACCGACATGCTGGTCGGCCTCGGTGTCGGCGCGGACGACTACATGACCAAGCCGTTCTCGATGCGCGAACTGGCGGCCCGGGTGCATGTCCTGCTGCGCCGGGTGGAGCGTGCCGCACTGGCTGCGGTGACGCCGCGCAGCGGCATCCTGCGCCTCGGCGAGCTGGAGATCGACCACGCGCAGCGCCGGGTGCGGGTGCGCGCCGAGGACGTCCACCTCACGCCGACCGAGTTCGATCTGCTGGTCTGCCTGGCCGGCACACCGCGTGCGGTGCTCTCCCGGGAGCAGTTGCTCGCGGAGGTCTGGGACTGGGCGGACGCCTCGGGCACCCGCACCGTCGACAGCCACATCAAGGCGCTGCGCCGGAAGATCGGTGCGGAGCGCATCCGTACCGTGCACGGCGTCGGTTACGCCCTGGAGACACCGGCGCCATGACCCGGCCCGGCTCCCGACTGCGTCCTTTCTCGGTCAAGGCCAAGCTGGGCACGCTGGTCGTGGTCTCGGTGTTCATCACGACCGGGCTTTTGATGGTGGCGGTGCGCACCAGGACCGAGCTGCGGTTCATCACGGTGTTCTCGGTGATCGCGACGCTGCTGATCACGCAGTTCGTGGCGCACGGTCTGACGGCGCCACTGGACGAGATGACGAAGGTCGCCCGGTCGATCTCGCACGGCGACTACACCAGACGTGTGAGGGGCGCCGGCCGGCGTGACGAGCTCGGCGACCTGGCGCAGACGATCAATCTCATGGCGGACGATCTGGAGGCCGTGGACCGGCACCGCAAGGAGCTGGTGGCCAATGTCTCGCACGAGCTGCGGACGCCGATCGCGGCGCTGAGAGCAGTGCTGGAGAACGTCGTGGACGGGGTCTCCGCGGCCGATCCGGAGACGATGCGCACGGCGCTCAAACAGACGGAGCGGCTCGGCGGGCTGGTGGAGACGCTGCTGGACCTCTCCCGGCTGGACCACGGGGTGGTCACCCTGAAGGCCCGGCGCTTCGAGGTGTGGCCGTATCTCTCGGGTGTGCTGAAGGAAGCGAACCTGGCCGCCTCGCACCGCCGGCTGTCCTCCGGCTCCGGGAACCACAGCCGCAAGGACGTACATCTGCATCTGGATGTGTCGCCGCCCGAGCTGACCGCGCACGCGGACGCGGAGCGGCTCCACCAGGTGGTGGCCAATCTGATCGACAACGCCGTCAAGCACAGCCCGCCGCACGGCCGGGTCACGGTGCGGGCGCGGCGGGGCGTGCAGCCGGAGTCGCTGGATCTGGAGGTTCTGGACGAGGGTCCGGGCATCCCCGAGTCCGAGCGGCACCGGGTCTTCGAGCGCTTCAACCGTGGCGAGGTGCCGTCCCCGCACGGTCCGGGCAGCGACGGCGGTACGGGTCTGGGGCTCGCGATCGCCCGCTGGGCGGTGGATCTGCACGGCGGCCGCATCGGAGTGGCTGAATCGGCCCGCGGCTGCCGGATCCAAGTCACTCTTCCGGGAATCCCTCAACCACGCAGTTGACATAGGGTTCGAACCGGAAGGGCACGTTCTACGTGTCGTCCCACGAGGGGATACGGTCCACGTGGCCGTAGCCACGGCCTCGCGTACCCGGACTGAAGCGGAACCTGGCTTGTTTCCCGCCATTTCCTGCGCCGAAACCCGCTCTTTGATGTGACTTGCACGACGAAGACCGGCCCGGTCTGCATGGAACGGTCAAGGAGGCGTAGCCTTGATTTCCGCTGTCCATCACCTTGTGAAGCGGAAGAGGGCGGTTGCCGCCGTGTCGTCTCAGTCCCCCAGTAACTCAAGCATCTCGACCGACCAAGCCAGCCCGGGCACGAGCCCGGCTGCAGCTTTCGGCCCCAATGAGTGGCTCGTCGACGAGATCTACCAGCAGTACCTCCAGGATCCCAATTCGGTCGATCGCGCCTGGTGGGACTTCTTCGCCGACTACAAGCCGGGTACGTCCGGCACGGCGGACAAGCCCGTTCCCGGCGCCGCAGCCGCGGGGGCTGCGGTGGCCCCGGCCGCCACCGCACCGGCCCCGACCGCGCCTGCCGCTCCGGCGCAGGTCCCGGCCGCCGCCCCGGCGAAGCCTGCGGCTGCCGCTCCGGCCGCTGCCCCGGTGGCCCCGGCCGCTCCGGCCGCACCCGCCGCTCCGGCCGCACCCGCCGCTCCGGCTGCGCCCGCCGTTCCGGCCGCGAAGGCCGCCGCGCCCGCGAAGGCGGCCCCGGCCACTGCCGCCGAGGGCCCCGAGTACGTGACGCTGCGCGGCCCGTCCGCCGCCGTGGCGAAGAACATGAACGCCTCCCTGGAACTGCCGACGGCCACGTCCGTCCGCGCCGTTCCGGTGAAGCTGCTCTTCGACAACCGCATCGTCATCAACAACCACCTCAAGCGCGCCCGCGGCGGGAAGATCTCCTTCACGCACCTCATCGGGTACGCGATGGTGCAGGCCCTCAAGGCCATGCCGTCGATGAACCACTCCTTCGCGGAGAAGGACGGCAAGCCGACCCTGGTCAAGCCGGAGCACGTCAACCTCGGTCTGGCCATCGACCTGGTGAAGCCGAGCGGCGACCGCCAGCTGGTCGTCGCGGCCATCAAGAAGGCCGAGACGCTCAACTTCTTCGAGTTCTGGCAGGCGTACGAGGACATCGTCCGCCGCGCCCGCATCGGCAAGCTCGGCATGGACGACTTCACCGGAGTCACCGCCTCGCTGACCAACCCCGGCGGCATCGGCACCGTCCACTCGGTGCCCCGCCTGATGCCCGGACAGGGCCTCATCATGGGTGTCGGCGCGATGGACTACCCGGCGGAGTTCCAGGGCACCTCCCAGGACACGCTGAACAAGCTGGGCATCTCGAAGGTCATGACCCTGACCTCGACGTACGACCACCGCGTCATCCAGGGCGCCGCCTCCGGCGAGTTCCTGCGGATCGTGTCCCAGCTCCTGCTCGGCGAGAACGAGTTCTACGACGAGATCTTCAAGGCGCTGCGCATCCCCTACGAGCCGGTCCGCTGGCTCAAGGACATCGACGCCTCGCACGACGACGACGTCACCAAGGCCGCGCGGGTCTTCGAGCTGATCCACTCCTACCGGGTCCGCGGCCACGTCATGGCCGACACCGACCCGCTGGAGTACCGCCAGCGCAAGCACCCCGACCTGGACATCACCGAGCACGGCCTCACCCTGTGGGACCTGGAGCGGGACTTCGCGGTCGGCGGTTTCGCCGGCAAGACGATGATGAAGCTCCGCGACATCCTCGGTGTGCTGCGTGAGTCGTACTGCCGCACCACCGGCATCGAGTTCATGCACATCCAGGACCCGAAGCAGCGCAAGTGGCTCCAGGACCGGGTGGAGCGTCCGCGCCCCAAGCCGGAGCGCGAGGAGCAGCTGCGGATCCTGCGCCGCCTCAACGCCGCCGAGGCGTTCGAGACGTTCCTGCAGACCAAGTACGTCGGCCAGAAGCGGTTCTCGCTGGAGGGCGGCGAGTCCGTCATCCCGCTGCTCGACGCGGTCATCGACTCCGCCGCCGAGGCCCGCCTCGACGAGGTCGTCATCGGCATGGCCCACCGCGGCCGTCTGAACGTCCTGGCGAACATCGTCGGCAAGTCGTACGCGCAGATCTTCCGGGAGTTCGAGGGCAACCTCGACCCGCGGTCGATGCACGGCTCCGGCGACGTCAAGTACCACCTCGGCGCCGAGGGCACCTTCACCGGTCTCGACGGCGAGCAGATCAAGGTCTCGCTGGCCGCCAACCCCTCGCACCTGGAGGCGGTCGACCCGGTCCTCGAGGGCATC
The DNA here is from genome assembly GCF_042802415.1 of Streptomyces sp. NPDC057486. Lineage (NCBI taxonomy): Bacteria > Bacillati > Actinomycetota > Actinomycetes > Kitasatosporales > Streptomycetaceae > Streptomyces > Streptomyces sp. NPDC057486. The sequence goes on from NZ_JBHVEE010000054.1 coordinate 9,711, forward strand.
GCCCGCGCCAAGCAGGACATCATCAACAAGGGCGGCACGGACTTCACGGTCCTGCCCGTCGCGCTCCACGGCGACGCGGCCTTCGCGGGCCAGGGCGTCGTCGCCGAGACGCTCAACATGTCGCAGCTGCGCGGCTACCGCACCGGCGGCACGGTGCACGTGGTGATCAACAACCAGGTCGGCTTCACCGCCGCCCCGGAGTCCTCCCGCTCCTCGATGTACGCCACCGACGTGGCGCGCATGATCGAGGCGCCGATCATCCACGTCAACGGCGACGACCCCGAGGCCGTCGTCCGTGTGGCCCGGTTGGCCTTCGAGTTCCGGCAGGCGTTCAACAAGGACGTCGTCATCGACCTCATCTGCTACCGCCGCCGCGGTCACAACGAGGGCGACAACCCGGAGTTCACCAACCCGCAGATGTACACCCTGATCGACAAGAAGCGCTCGGTGCGCAAGCTCTACACCGAGTCCCTCATCGGTCGCGGCGACATCACGCTGGAAGAGGCCGAGCAGGCGCTCCAGGACTTCCAGGGTCAGCTGGAGAAGGTCTTCGCGGAGGTTCGCGAAGCCACCTCGGCTCCGGCCCAGACCCATGTCCCGGAAGCGCAGCCCGAGTTCCCGGTCGCCGTCACCACCGCGGTCTCCTCGGAGGTCGTGAAGCGGATCGCCGAGTCCCAGGTCAACATCCCGGAGCGGATCACGGTCCACCCGCGCCTGATGCCGCAGATGCAGCGCCGTGCCGCCTCGGTGGAGAACGGCACGATCGACTGGGGCATGGGCGAGACCCTGGCCATCGGTTCGCTGCTGATGGAGGGCACCCCGGTCCGGCTCGCCGGCCAGGACACCCGCCGCGGCACCTTCGGCCAGCGCCACGCGGTCCTCGTCGACCAGGTGACCGGCGAGGACTACACCCCGCTGCTCTACCTCTCCGACGACCAGGCGCGCTACAACGTCTACGACTCGCTGCTCAGCGAGTACGCGGCGATGGGCTTCGAGTACGGCTACTCGCTGGCCCGCCCGGAGTCGCTGGTCATCTGGGAGGCCCAGTTCGGTGACTTCGTCAACGGCGCGCAGACCGTCGTCGACGAGTTCATCTCCTCGGCCGAGCAGAAGTGGGGCCAGACCTCGGGCGTCACGCTGCTCCTGCCGCACGGCTACGAGGGCCAGGGCCCGGACCACTCGTCCGCCCGCCCGGAGCGCTTCCTCCAGATGTGCGCGCAGAGCAACATGACGGTCGCCATGCCGACGCTCCCGTCGAACTACTTCCACCTCCTGCGGTGGCAGGTGCACAACCCGCACCACAAGCCGCTGGTCGTCTTCACCCCGAAGTCGATGCTCCGTCTCAAGGCGGCGGCGTCCAAGGCGGAGGAGTTCACCACCGGCGGCTTCCGCCCGGTGATCGGCGACGACTCGGTCGACCCGAACGCGGTCCGCAAGGTCGTCTTCTGCGCCGGCAAGGTCTACTACGACCTCGATGCCGAGCGCGAGAAGCGCGGCATCAAGGACACGGCCATCATCAGGCTGGAGCGTCTGTACCCGCTGCCGGGTGCCGAGCTGCAGGCCGAGATCGCCAAGTACCCGAACGCCGAGAAGTACCTCTGGGCCCAGGAGGAGCCGGCCAACCAGGGTGCCTGGCCGTTCATCGCCCTGAACCTGATCGACCACCTGGACCTGGCCGTCGGCGCCGACGTCCCGCACGGTGAGCGCCTGCGTCGCATCTCGCGGCCGCACAGCTCCTCCCCGGCGGTCGGCTCGGCCAAGCGCCACCAGGCCGAGCAGGCGCAGCTGGTCGCCGAGGTCTTCGAGGCCTGATCAGCGGCTGTACGCACGGAGGGCCCGGCCCCGCGATCACTCGCGGGGCCGGGCCCTCCGGCGTGTCGCCGTTGCTTCGGTGACCGGATCAGATGATCTGCGGCTCGAAGTCCCAGAACGGGCGGTTGCGGGACCGCGCCGAAACCGTGTGGACGTGCTGCGCTCCCAGCGTGGCGGCGAGGTCGCCCAACGCCTCGCTCTCGACCTTGTCGGCCCGTTGCCTCTCCCGCATGCCTCGCAGGTCCGCCGCGTGGGCGATCCGGGCGGAGAGCGTGAGCGGATGGGTCCGGCCGAGGGTCTCGATGGCCCGTGCGACGCAGGCGTCGGTCAGCGCGGCAGCTGATTCCGGGTCGCCGACCAGGTTGCGCAGTGCCGACGCGTTGATCGCGCAGCCCAGCGTCCATGGGTGGTTCTCGCCCACGGCCCGCGTCATCTGTTCGAGTGCTTCTTCGATGAGCAGGTGGGCCTGGTCCCGTTCGCCGACATTGCGCAGGATCAGCGCATGGTTGGCGCGGGTGCCGGCCACATACGGGTGGTCCTCGCCGAGCATCGTGGTGTATCCGTCGACGACGTACTCGCTTATGGTCCTGGCCTGGTCGACGTCGGCGTGCTCGCGCGCGAAGAAACTCTGGCTGGCCGCGAACATCAAGGTCAGCGGGTCGTCCTCACCGAGTACCCGCTCGCCGCGCTCGAGGATCCGGGTGAACGCCGACGCGGCCTTGCCACGTTCGCCGTTGCGGTAGCGGCAGAGCGCAAGGTTGTGTTCGGCAAGCAGCGTCTGGGGGTTGTCGTCGCCGAGAACGATGCGGTGCACCCTGGCGCTCTGCGCCTGGAGCGACTCGGCCTCGCTGTAGCGGCCGAGCAGCCGGAGATCCGTGGCGTAGTTGATCTCGGAGAGGAGGGTCCAGCTGTGCCGGGGCCGCAACAGCTGCCGCCGTGCCTCCAGAGTGCGCCGGTTGAGCTCCCGTGACTCTTCGTACCGGCCGAGCAGCCGCAGTGAAATGGCCAGATTGTTCTGGGCGTTGACGGTGCGGGAGTCCTGGTCCCCGAGCAGCTCGCGGTAGGTCTCGAGGATCCAGCCGGACATCTCCAGCGCCTCCTCGTAGCGGCCGAGACCCCGCAGGTCCGCAGCGAGGCCACTGGCGGCGCGCAGATGTTCGAGGTCCTGTCCCCCTCGCTCGGTGCGCAGATAGTCGACCACGGCCCGCTCCATGGCCTCGGTGCCCGCGTAGTCTCCGACGGCCCGCATCAGGTTGGCGTAGTTGTAACTGAGGTCCCAGAGCCTGGGGTGGGTCTCGCCCAGCAGCTCGCGCCACGCCGTCATGGCGCGGCCGCCGAGCTTGATGCCCGCCCGGTACTCGCCCGAGAAGTACATGTAACGCAGGCAGTTGAGGACCAGGGTGTGCACCGCCGGGTCGGTGCTCTCCAGGACGCCGGCCCACTTCAGATGAGGGGCGATCTCGGCGTACGCGGACCATTGCGTGGCGTCGATGGGCCGTCCTGGGTCGGCGGCTGCGAGAGCCCGGCGGACGACGTCGATGAATTCCTCGCGGTCCCGCTCCGGCATGTCCTTGCCCACGATCTGGTGAACCATGCGGTGCAGATAGAGCGACTCCCCCGAGGACGAGGCCTCCTCGTCCGCCGACTCGTGGGACTCCAGCCGGACCACGGAGTACTGCCGCAACTGGCCGATCGCCCTGTTCCAGAGCAGCGGGTCGTTCATCAGGCCGGTGAGCTGTTCCGGCAGCTCACCGGGCGGCATCTCCTTCAGCAGTCGCACGGGAATGGAGCCCGGCGCGAAGAAGCTGCACAGCCGCAGCAGGTCGATGGACTCGGGGACGGTCTCCTTGAGCTTGTTCAGCAGTATTGACCAGGCGGTCTGGAAGGCGATCGGGAAGTCCTTGGAGACCTTGACCACGTCCTGGTCGATGCCGCCCTGGAGCAGATCGATGTACTCCTCGATCGACATGTCGGAGTCGTTGAGCCAGCCCGCTGTCTGGTCGAGCAGCAGCGGGAGGTCCTCCAGCGCCTCGGCCAGCTGAGCGGCCTCGGTGTGCGTCAGCCGTGGGGCCCGGCGGCGGATGAAGGCAACCGATTCGTCCCGGCTGTAGATCGGCACCTCCAGCAGGTTGCTGTTGTGCTCGCCCCACTCCGGGTTGCGTGAAGTGATCAGAACATGTCCCGGACCGGTCGGCACGAGGTCCCAGATCTGTTCGGGATCGTCGGCTCCGTCGAGCACGAGGAGCCAGTGGGAGTACGGTTCGCCACGGCGCAGCGAGTCCCTGACCGCGCGGAGCCGTTCGCCGTACTCGGCGCCGGTGGGCAGGCCCAGTTCCGGGGCCAGTTCGGCCAGTTTCTGGCGGTAGAGGGCGCGGCGGTCGGCGGGCACCCACCACACGACGTCGTACTCGGAGCCGAACCGGTAGACGTACTCCGCAGCCAGCTGTGTCTTGCCGACGCCAGACATGCCGTGCAGCGTCACGACACCCGCGCCGGAGCCTGCCTCCTGCAGTGCGTGGTACGCGTCGTTGAGCAGCCCCTCACGACCGGTGAACCGGGTGTTGCGGCGCGGTACTCCGCCCCATACCTCGGGGGTGTCGGCCGGGAAGCGGAGGCCGGGCTTCGTTTCGGCGGACTGCGACAGCGGGGCGGCGGTGAGGTCGAGGCGGGCGAGCATGCGCCGCTCGGCCTCTTCCGCACCGACGTTGGTCAGGTCGGCCGCGGCGAAGACCGAGGTGGCGCCGGGCATGGCGGCGGCGGAGATGGAGACGGCTGCGAAGCGCTCGGCGTCGGGGGCGACCACCTCCCGCAGGGCCGTGTTCCACTCGCTGTGACTGCGGGGGCCCAGTTGGAAGTACCAGTCGCTGAGAATGACGAGGATGCGGCCGGGGGCGAGCATCAGGTCCTGCAGCGCGTCCTCCAGCGGCGTTTTGACCGGGGGGTCCCAGCGCTGGAACACGACCCGCACACCACGCCGTTCGAGACGGTCCCCGATCCAGGCCGCCCAGGCCCGGTTGAAGCCGGCGAAACTGATGGTGACGGTGGACGCCCCCGTTGCTCCAACTTGCTTACGCGCTACGGGCATTCAACCGTCTCCCTGCATCGAAATAAGCCCTATTAAAATACATCGGTGACCGGGTCGGACCTCACTTCTGAAGTCTGTCGCCGCTTGATCCACGGCACCCTGTCAGGCTCGCTGCGAATGGTTCCTCTGCTGCCATATCACCCTGGCCGTGGCCACGTACGCCCTCGCGCGAGCCACATGCCCCATTGGGGGCGGCCAATCCGCCAGACGGTGGTAGAGAGTGATCATTTCGTTGACGATCACCCGGCCTTCGGGGGTCAGGGCGCCGGATCCGGCGAGAACGGGCAGAACGGCGCCGACCTGCTCACGGCGGCGGGCGTGTTCGGACCACGCCAGATCCCGCTGGCTGAAGGTGGCACGTTCCGCGCCGAGCGCGAACCGCTGCCAGTAGTCGGCGAGCGCGATGTGCGAATAGGCCCCTTGGAGCAGCCCGTCGAAGGGCCGCGGATCGGGGCGCCAGGGTGCGAAGTGCCGGGGTGCGGCGTCCTCGTGGTGCAGGGGCAGGAGGGTGCTGAGCGCGGCCAGCTTGGTGTGCTGGAGCTCGTGCACGAGGGTCGAGGCGAAGTGGACGGCGTCTGTCGGCCTGCTGCTGAGGACGGCCCCGAACGCCTCGCGCCGGGTGCCGCTGCAGTGCGCCGCGCCCTCGCCGGAGGAGGCGGACCCGGGTGGCGGGGCAAGTGGCACCAGGCAGCGCAGCAGGGCGGCCGCCTCGGCCGACCGGTGCTCACCGCCGATCCGGAGCAGGTGCTCCACGCCCGACCAGGACGCGGCCCACGTCTTGCGCCCGTCGTCGTCGAGACGGGTCGTGCCGCTCAGCCCATGGCGCTCGAGACCGCCGCCCGCAGCGCGGTACGGGTCGAGATCGTCCAGCGGTACGGGGCTGCCGCCCGGCAGCAGGGCGGGCAGCGTGGGCACGGGCAGCCAGCGCGGGTCCAAGGAGCTCGCGACACCGGAATCGACCCGTACGAAGACTTCAGCCGAACGCCCTTGGCGGAGCCTCACCTCCTCGCCGTCCGCCAGGAGATCGACCGAGCCCGGGCCCAGGTGGGCAGCGCCGAGCAGCGGCAGATGCAGCACCGCGCCGCGTGCGGTGAGCCGGGTCGCGAAGGGCAGCCCGGCGCGGATTGCGGCCGCGGCGGCCAGCGCCCCCAAGTGGCCGAGATCGGACCGGAGTTCCGGGAGCGGCAGGCCGGCGGTGAGAGCGTTCAGGCAGCGCTCGGCCCAGGGGCCCACGAGCGGATAGTGCACCACGGAGCGTGCGGCGGCGCGGTCGGTGCGTTCGGCCGCCGCCAGCAGCGCCCAGTCCTCGTGGAGCCGGTCGAGCAGGTCCGGTGGGCAGACGGTCACGGAGGCGGCCGCCGCCGCGTCGAGCAGGGCACGAAGCAGGACGAGGCGTCGGGTGTCCTGGTCGCGGACGAGCAGTTCCAGGGCCTCGGCATCGCCTTCGGTGCGGCCGAGTTCGCGGAGCGCGCGAGGGGGGAGAGCGGTACTCATGGGGGGTCTCCTGCAGTCGCTTCGGCCAGCCGGGCCGCAACATGGCGGACCAGCCGGTCGAGGTCGGCGCAGTAGACGGAGGGGTTGGCGAAGCCGTGTCCTGCGCGGTAGCGGTGGGCGTAGTGGCCGCCGCCGCAGACCGTGAGCAGCGGGCACGAGCGGCAGACGGCGGCGAGCGCATCGGCGCCGGCCTGGCGGGCAGCGACGCCGGGGTGCCGCAGAGCGGCGTCGAAGGTGTGGTGGAAGACGTCGAGTCCGGTGACCGTGGCCCCGTCATAGGCGGACTTGAGGGAGTCGATCTGCTCGATCGAGCCGTCGGTCTCGACCACGACGGCATTGACCGGGTCGAGTCCGAGCGATTCGGTGGCGGCGGGCAGGCCGAGCAGCAGGGCGAGGCACTCCTCGAAGAGCCGGACCTTGGTCTCCCGTCGCCCGGCCGGCCACCAGCGGTCGAAAACGGTGCACAGCCAGTCGCCGTAGGGGGTGGGACGTCCGATTCCGCCGGGGTGCGCGGAGTGCGCCGGGTGCGTGGCAGGCAGGCCGGGCGGCGGGGCCGTCCAATTGCCGTGCGGCAGCAACAGATCCAGGGCCGGTGGGCGCAGGGCGAGCAGCGACTCGTACATCTCGACCGGGTCGGTCCGCGGGTCGACGACGGCGAGGATGCCCGCGTATGCCTCGGGATGCCCGTCGGCGAGCAATCGGGCGCCGCGCGACGCCGCCGGCCAGGAGGGGCGTCCCGCATGATCGGTGCGCAGGGTGTTGTGGGCGGGCAGACCACCGTCCAGGCTGATACCGACGCTGATGCGGTGGCGGGCCAATGTGGCGATACGCGCGTCGCTGAGCAGAGTGGCGTTGGTCTGGACAGTGACGCGTACGGTGCAGTCGGCCGGAGCCAGGTCACGCACCCGGTCGGCGAAGGCGGCCAGCAGTTCGGCCCCTGCGAGCAGGGGTTCGCCGCCGTGCAGCACGAGGGCGACCTCCCGCAGCCGGTGAGCCGCTGCATGTTCGCCGATGCGCGAGGCGGTGTGCTCCAGGACTGCGGGTGGGGCGGCGGACGGGCGGTCGCGCCAGGACCGGTCGGGGCCCTCGTACAGATAGCAGTAGCGGCAGGCCAGATTGCAGCGGCCGTGCACCTTGACGATGAACTGTCCGAAAGGGACGGGGGTGCGGCTCACAGGGCCGGTGTGCCACGGCACGCGAGGGGTCGCCTGTCGGGACAACCTGGCACCCCCTGTTGCACGGACCCTTGGGACAACTCCTGCGTACGGCCGCGTCGACGGCCCTCGGTGGCGGCCCGAAGCGAGTATGCCTGGCCCCCCGGGAGGGCAAACCCGGTCGGGCGGCGACGTCCGGTTCGGCGGAGTCCGGGGCCGAAACCGTGCGGTCGGCTCGGCTCCGGAAGCGATTCGGCGGCCGATCCGGATGACTCAGCGGTCGTTCACAACGCGCTGGTGAATCCCCACAGCATCTCCCGCGGCTGGTTCGCCCGGCCCCGCAGATCCGCGACCACGGCCGCGAGGACCGGATGGTCCAGCGTCCGCAGGGATTCCAGGTCGAGCCCCAGCAGATCCGGCAGTTCACCGCCGGGCCCGCCGTCGACTGCCGATCGGCTCGGCTCGTGCACCTCACGCGACTCGCCCATCACGCCTCCCCGTTCCCGTTACCTGCAGCGGGCTCGTGGTCGCGCACTCGCCGTTGAGCGCCCACCGCCGAACTCGCGTCCCTGCCCCGCGTACGTACCGCTGCCTCGCACCCCGCGCCCGGACGCCCAGGGCCGGACCTCCTGTACCGGGCGCCCCGGTTCAGGCAGCCCGGCGCACCCCGTCCGCCCGCCGAGCGCACTCCGTCGTGCGCTCACCGCTCCAGCTCGGCCAGCCGCTCGGCGGTCGACTCGCCCGCCGAGCCACCGCCGTTCGGCAGTTTGCGCCATTCGAGGCCGGCCGCCCGGTACGCCTCGCGCGCGGCCCGGGGACGCCCCGCCTTCTCATACGTCATACCCCGCCAGTGGTTGGCCATAGCACCCAACTCCACTGCCTCTTGCCCCTGTTGTGGACTCTCCAGCTCCGCTTCCGCCGTGCGGGCGGATTCGGCCGCGTCCCGGAACGCCTCGGCCGCGTCGTCGAGCCTGGCCGGCCGCTGCAGCACCCGTGAGGCATCGAGATGGGACCGGCCCAGCGCCAGCCAGCAGCGCGCCGCGGTCAGCGGATCGCGGGCCTCCTGCGCGGCGAGACCGAAGAGGTGCTCGGCCTCCCGCAGATCGACCCGGTCCTCGGTGGCCCGGTGGCGCAGCATCAGGGCCCGGCCGAGCATCAGCAGCCGCTCGGCCTGGCGCGCGCTGCCGGACGGCGTCTCCGTACGGCAGTCGCGCAGTACCCGCACCGCCGCGCCGATGTACTCGTGCCCGTCCGGAAGTTCGGCACGCCGCAACAGGGTCCCGCCCCATTCGGCGAGCAGATCCGCATGGGCCTGGGAGTCGCGCGGGACGCCACGGGAGGCACGTGCGAACCATTCGGCGGCCGCCACGAGTTCGTCCGGTGCGTCCAGCTGCTCGTAGCGGGCGACCCTGACCCGGCCCGCCCTGGTCTGGAGCGCGGCGCGCTGACGCTGTTCCCTCACGGTCACCAGTGCCTGGTCGATCAGGGTCGCCGCCTCGTCGGGTTCGCCGCCCGAGGCCAGCAGGGCGTCCACCAGGTCCAGCAGGATCCGTACCTCGCTGCCCAGGGTGTGCCGCCCGCCGCCCGCCCCGAACGCGGTGCGCAGCGAGCGGGCCGCCTGCCCCGCGTACACCCGTGCCTGTTCGGTGTCGACCGTCGCCCCGGCCAGTTTGAGCAGGGCCCGGCCATGCGCCAGTGGCAGCGCGGCCGGACGGTTCTCCTGGTCGGGCCAGACGTCGGCGAACGCCTCCAGCATTCCTGCCGCGGCCTGCAGCAGGGCGCTGTCGCCGCCGAGGCGCCACTGCGCCTCCAGGGCGCGTACCCGCTCCAGGGTGAGCCGCAGCGCCTCGCCCGGGTCGAGGCCGGGGGCCGCGCAGGCGACCGTGTACTCACGGTCGGCGCGTCGGAGCAGGGCCAGTGCGCCACGCCGGTCGCCGCGCCTGCGCCGGTCGTCGGCCGCGGCGTGCAGCACCTTGGCCAGCACGGCCCGTTCGCGTACCGCCCCGGGATGCGCGGCGGCCCGTTCCGCCGCGTTCTCGGCCTCGCGCAGAAGGCCGTCGCCGCCCTGGACCTCCCACAGCCGCAGCACACAGCGGGCGTACTCGGCCCACAGCTCGGGGTCGGCGCCCGGGTACTGCTCGCGCTCGGTCGCGCCCCGGAGCAGCTGAACGGCGTCGATCAGGTACTGCACCATGCTGTCCGAGTCGAACTGGCGCAGGAGTGCGCGGGCGCTCTCCACCGCCGCGTGTGTCGTCCGGTCGGGGGCGTCGCGGCCGCCCCGGTCGCCGTAGAGCGCGAACTGCTCGGGCAGGGGCATGAAGCGCTCCAGTACGCGCGCCGCGACCTCGGCGAAGGGATGGGGAACGCGCGACCCGCCGCTTCCGTCGCTCTCCCCGTTCTCGTCGCCCTCGTCGTTCTCCCCGATGCCGTCGCTCTGCGTGCGGCGGCCGAGGTCGGTGGCGTACGAGGAGGCGCGCCGGCCGTCCCCGAGCTGGGCGAACGCCAGCGCCGGGAAGTTCGGACCGCCCTTGCCGAACCGCTGCTCTATGTATTCCGAGCAGTGCTTGAGCACGAGCAGCGCCTCGTCCCGTCCGAGCGGTCCGAGCAGCGCCTCCTGGACGCCGGGCGCGAACTCGTACCACTGCCCGTCGCCCGCTCCGTCGCCCTTGCTCCGGGAGATCAGTCCGCTGAGCAGCACCTCGGCGAGTTCGGAGGGGCCGGAGTCGGGCAGCATCGTCCGCTGCACCAGCTGCATCACGGGCAGATAGAGCGGCGCCGCGGCGAGATAGACCGCGAGCTGCCCGGCCACCGGGGAGGCCGCCGAGCGGAAGCGGCTGACCAGCTGGAGCGAGGACAGCCGGTCGCCGGGGCGTGGTGCCGGCGCGGCGGGCTGGTCGGCCCTGACCCAGCCGACCGCCCCGGAGATCCGGCCGGCGCCGGTGCCGGAGAGCAGTCGCGCCCAGGCCGCGAGCGCGCCCGCCACGGGCGGGAGTACGGGGACGGCGAGGGCGCCGGGACGCGTGGTGGGTGCCCCGCCCGCCTCCTCGGTGACCTTCAGGACCGCGGCACCGGAGAGCCCTTCGCCACGGGAGAGCTCACCGTAGGTCACCGGCAGCCGGGTGCGGTTCCACATCCGCTGCGGCAGCGGCTGCAGTACGGCGGTGGGGGCCTGCCGGGCCAGCTGGTGGAGCAGCCGGTGGGCGCGCCCGCTGTGCCAGAGCGGTCCGGCACAGTCGCTGACCAGGACGGTGACGCGGCGACCGGTCGGATCACTGAGCCGGTCCGCGGAGTTCAGCGGGGCGGCGGCCGGATCGGGGCTGCGGCTGACCGCGCAGGAACCGTCGGGGCCACGGTGCAGATAGCGCACCTGGACATCCCGGAAGGCACCCAGCTGACCGAAGATCTGCTGGAGTTCGCCGAACATCCGGTCCCAGACACGCATCGACGAGGAGGCGTCCATGACGAACTGCAGCAGCGCGTCGGCGCGGGACACCCCGCGGAACACCGGGATGATCAACCCCCCTGCGCGGGCGCTCAGTTCGGCGGTGGCCGTCTCGTCCAGGGTGCGGCGCAGGGGTGGCGCGGCGGGGCGATAGCGCTGCAGGGGACGTAAGGCTCGCTGGATTTCAAGAGGTGCGGGCAGGGCGGGAGCGGCGGGCACGCCGAGGGTGAGGGTGGCGGCGCTGCCGCGCCCATGGCCGTGCGGCCCGCCCCCTTCGCGCTGCCCGTCGCGGTGCGGGGCGAAGTCCCCCGGCGGTACCGGATACAGAGCTATCCGGCGGTCTGCTGCCGCGGGATCCCCCTGCTCCGCGAGCTCGTCGTCGTCCGGTGCGGCGTCCGTGCCGCGGGCGCCCCCGGCCGTGGTGCGGGCGGACGGCGCGGCCGGTCCCGCGTCGGACAGCTCGGCGCGTGAGAACGGTACGGCGGGGCCGCCCTGCTCCTCAGCCCCTTCCGGCGTGTCGGCGCGACGGGTCCATCGGGCGAGCCAGAGGGCGTCGCAGAGCTGCTCCGCGTCGGGGTCGAGCCCGGCCTCGCGCAGCCGGGCGACGAGTGCGGGCAGCAGTCCTCCGTCGTACGGCTCGGGTTCCGCAGGGCGCCCTCCCCCTGCTCCGTCCGGGCCGTGGCGTGCCGTGGCGTCGGGCATCAGCTCATCACCTCGGCCGGTCGAGTCGCTGGATGAGCAGGTCGGCGAGCCGGTCCCGGCCGGCGGGGGCGGCCGCGTCGGTGAGATAGATGGCATTCAACAGCTGGTCGGTGGCCAGGAGTTCGCTCCGCGACCGCTCCAGGAAATGGGCGATGAGATCGTCCCCGGAGCGCGCCGCCTCGTCGCCGAGGTGGGCGCGGACGAAGGTGGCGAGCCGCTGGTGGTCGGGGCGTCCCAGCTCCAGGTGGATGCAGCGCCGCATCAGCGGGGCCGGGAAGTCGCGCTCGCCGTTGCTGGTGAGCACGACGAACGGGAACGCCCCGCACTGCACACGGCCGCCCTTGATCGTCACCTTGGTGCCGTCGTCGGTCAGCACCTCGGCCTCCCCGTCGGGCAGCCGGTCGGCGATCCGCTCGAGTTCGGGAATGCCGAACTCGCCCTCCTCCAGGACGTTGAGGAGGTCGTTCGGCAGATCGATGTCGCTCTTGTCGAGCTCGTCGATGAGCAGCACGCGGGGTCGGTCGGAGGGCAGCAGCGCGGTGCCGAGCGGGCCGAGCCGGATGTAGCTGCCGACGTTGTCCGCCGCGCCGGAGCCGGCCGCCCCGGCCGCCGCGCCGTGCGCGGCGATCTGGACGTCCTGCAGCCTGGCGATCGCGTCGTAGTGGTAGAGGCCGTCGAGGAGCGTGGACCGGCTCACGATGGGCCAGCGCAGGACCCGGCCGAGCCTGAGTTCATGGGCGACGGAGTGGGCCAGGGTGCTCTTTCCGGCGCCGGGGCTGCCGGTGACCAGCAGCGGGCGCCGCAGGTACAGCGCCGCGTTGATCATTTCGAGTTCTTCGGCGCCGGGCCGATGGAGTTCGGCGATGTGCCGGTGGCCACCGAGACGCCGGGTGGCGGACCCGTCCGCCCGGTCGCCCCCGGTACCGCCGTCGCCGGGGTCCGGGGCCTCGCGGGCAGCGAAGTCCCGCCAGGGCGGCGGGGACGGCAGCTGTGCGATGCCGTCGTGGGGTTCACCGGCCCCTCGGTAGATGAGCCACTCACTGGGTTCACTCATAGCGTGTTCCTCGTCGTCACTCGTCCGCCAGGTCGGGTGTGAGGGGCAGCAGCCGTCGAACGTGCCTCACGGTATCGATCCGTGAACTCCCCCGTAAGAGGCCGAACGGCGCTGTTCACGGCGCCTCCAGAAGCTGACCGGAACCGGGGAGCACATGGTGCGGATCGTCATAGAACAGAACGACGCCGTAGGACCAGAACGCATCGGCACGTTCCGCCTTCACGTCCCTTCGGAGCTCGTGGATCCGCTGCGGCAGCCGGTCGGCGGTGCGGGTCTCCGCGACGGTGTTGAGGGCGCGCCGATGGAATTCGGAGCAGACCCCGTCCGGTTCCCCGGTCCGCCGCCACAGGGCCACCCCGAAGCCGCCGTCGAGGATCCGCACCAGTCCGGCCGTGGTCTCGGGGTCCGGCCGGCCGCCGTACCGGCAGAGGACCGGCACGGTCTCGTACGCCAGGGTGTGCAGCCTCGCCACCCCTGGTACGCGTACCTCCATTCCGTCCTCGCAGTCGACGACTTCGGCCTGCACCGAGGAGTTCCGGGTGCCGTTCCAGCGGGCCCTGCGCAGTCTTTCCACGTCGTCGTCCGGCGGCTGCTCCCGCGCCGAGCGGCGGACGACGACCGGGCGTACGGCTCCGAGCGGCAGCCCGTCGGAGGTGACCTTCCAGTTGTCGACGTCCAGGCCGAGCAGCGCCGGTGGGACCGCGACCTGGAGCATGGCGGGGCTGTCGGGTTCGTCGCACCGCCGGAACGCCTCGGCGAGCGGGGCGGCCAGCCGGTCCGGGAGAGCCCCGGGCCCCGTGCCCTGGCTGTCCTCGGCGACGGGCAGGACCTCCCCGGTGCGGCGGGCGACGCCGATCCGCCAGTCGTAACGGTCCCGTTCCCAGCCCCGCGGTTCCAGTTCCAGCAGGACGAAGGCGCGTTCGCCGTACCGGGCCGGTTCGCCCCTCGGCTCGGGGTCCCGCCGGTGTTCCTGGTCCCGGCTCTGCCGGACGGCGCGCCAGTGCAGCACGAGTTCCTGCCGGAAGTCGCGGGACAGGTCCTCGTCGGCGATCCGTTTCACCCATTCCCACAGGGACTTCGTGGCGGCTCGGGTGGACGGCACGTCGTAGGGGCGGTCGGCGGCGAGGACGCCCATGCAGTAGCGCAGGATCAGTTCGAGTGCGGCGTCGCGGTCGCGGACGCGGGCGTCGTACAGCGCGCCGAGTCCGTCGCGCCAGCCGCGCGGCGCCGGACGGAGATCGCGCGCATGGACGTTCGGCAGGCCGTCGAGCAGCCGCAGCAGATTGCGGGTGCTGACCGGCGGCGGGAACTCGGCGAGCCTGCCCAGGAGGTCGATCCGCCGCTTGGGGCTGAGCACCCGGCCGGCCGGGCCTGGCAGCTCGCTCTGCACATCGGCCCAGGTCCGCTCGGTGGACGCGGGGCTGTTGTGCCGGTCGGCGTGGTAGCGGTCGTGGGCGTGGAAGACGGCCTGGTACGTGTCGTCCGTCTCGGTCTCCACGGGTCCGGCGGGCACGGTGAGGGAGCGGAGCCGCTCGATTCCGATGGCGGTGCCGCCCTGATGGCCGTCGAGCCGCGATTTGATCACGCCGACGACCTCGCCGCGGGTGACGTCCACGACGGGCCCGCCGGACATCCCGGGCGCCAGCCAGTCCTCGGCGAGCCGGATCTGCTGGTCGGCATCGGCCCAGCCGCCGAAGGTGCCCTTCACCTCGCAGTCGCCGCTGAGCGTCGTCAGCCCGCCGCCCGGGGAGGGCGCCCAGCCCACGACGCGGACCTTGCGGCCGCGGAGCATGGCCTCCGAGCGCTCGGTGACGTACACACAGGGGTGTTCGACGGGCCGCCGCAACTGGATGAGCGCGAGGTCGGGCGCGGGCCAGCCCTGAGCGCCGGCCTGCCGGGTCTCGGGCAGCGCGGCGAGCACCACACCGGGGACCTCGGTCAGCTCGGTGTCGTAGGGGTCGGCCCTGAACAGCACGTTCACCTCGCGCCCCTCCCCCTGCATGGCGACATGTGCGCACGTGAGGACCCAGCTCGGGGCGATGAAAAAGCCACTCCCCAGGAAGCCCGGGCCGGGTCCGTCAGTGGCATACCCGTCCCCCCGGCGATGGATGCGTACGGTGGCGTCCCGCACGAGGTCCATGAGCGCAGCCTCCTCCGGCCCCGGACCCCCTTCTGCGCCCCCGGCGGTCTCCTGCGTCATGACCCGCCGCCGTCGGCGGTCGCGGCACCGTCGGGGTGCGCCGGTGCGCCGGGGGATGCTCCGGCGGACGCATCGTCCGCGGATGCGGGGGCGTGCGACGGCGGGGACGCGGGGTCGCGCCCTGCGGGCCCCGTGGGGGCCGGTCGCGGCGGCGCCGGTGGTGCAGGCGGCGCGGAGGGCGCGGGCGGAGCGGTCGGGATGGGCGGCGTGGGTGGCGCGGCGGCCTGCGCGGGCACCTGCGGCGCGATCGGCGGGTCGACGGCCGGGCCGCCACCGCTCCAGGTGAGCGTGACCTTGATGGCGCCCTTGGCCTCCCCGTCCGCGAGGAGTCCGACCACCTTGCCCGCCTTGGCGGTGAGCTCGATGCCGAATTCGACGCTGACCTCGTCCGGCCGCACGGCCCGCAGCGGCTCGGCGAGCGACCGCGCGACGCTGGTCACCACCCCCTGCAGGCTCTCCACCCGGGCCTGCACCTGGTCGGCGAAGTCCGAGAAGCCGGTGTCCGTGTAGGACAGTCCGTTCCCGTCAGGCCGCCGTTCAAGTTCCTCGCTCCCGGAGATGCGTGCCCAGACCGGTGTACCGTCCGGCATCTCAATGCGTGTAATACGGGCCCCGCTGTCACTCATGACACCCCCCGTTCCCCGAACTCCCCGCAGGTTAACGGCAGTACGCGATCGATGCGATGCACATCCGTCAGGACGCCGGGGCCGGGTGCACCGGTTCTCGGGCGTGTCCCGGCCGGATCCCGTCGCTCCAGCCGAGGGTTCCCGCGCCCTCGTTCCCGGCCCCCCGGGGCTGTCACCAGGCATGAGGACCGCCCCCCAATTGCCGGTCGGTCTAAACTTGCGGCCATGTACTTCACCGACCGTGGCATCGAGGAGCTGGAGAAGCGGCGCGGCGAGGAAGAGGTCACTTTCGAGTGGCTCGCCGAGCAGCTGCGTACGTTCGTCGACCTCAACCCCGATTTCGAGGTCCCCGTCGAGCGCCTCGCCACCTGGCTGGCCCGGCTGGACGACGAGGACGAGGAATAGGGCCACGCCCCGGGGCGCGTCCGCCGGTTTCCGTCGGCCCGGATCAGCGCCTCCGTCCCGGATCAGCGCCCGTCGGCCCGGATCCGGTCGTACGCAAGACCGAGTGCCCCGTGCACGATCAGCAGCGCTCCCGCGAACGCCCACCCTCCTCTGCGGCGCCCGATCCCCCAGGTGACGAGCGGTACCCCCGCGGCGAGCTGGGCGGTGGCGAGCGCACGCGCCTTGGGGCCCCGCAGCCACGGGCCGAGTCTGCTGTTCTCGACCGCGTCGAGTTCGATCTTCACGGCGTCGCGCCAGCCCGCCCAGGCGATCCGCTCCGTTCCCGCCCTGCTGTCGGCCGAGGCGCGCAGCCGATCGGCGGGTTCGCCGGGATCGAGGCCGGCCGGGAGGATCAGTCCGATGCGGGTGAGCGCGGCGAGGAGGTCGCGCAGCCGGGTGCGGGCGTCCGCGTCGGGGTCCGGGCGGGTCAGCGTTTCGAGCCGCTGGATGCCCAGGACGGGGTCGAGGCCGAGCCGCGCGGCGAACGTATGCATCGCCTCCTCCTCACCCGCAGGTGTCCCGTCCGCCAGCCAGACGTATCCGACGGGCCGCCGGAAGCCCGACGCGAGCGTGTAGCCGGCCCGGGCGCCGTCCCACCACAGTGCGAGAACCGGCCAGATGGAGCCGACCGCGAGTGCGGTGGCCCAGCCGCCCACCACACTGTCGACCGGCTGATCCCCTTCTCCCCCGTCCCGCCAGGGCATTCCCTCCGGCACGAGGACGCTCCACCCGTCACCGGCGGGCGCGAGCAGCATCCGCTCGCGCAGCAGATGGGCCACCGGCCTCACGGAGTCGGGTTCGGCCCGGCACAGCAGCAGCGCACCCACGGGTGATGTCGCGTTCATGCCCCACACCGTAGGCCAATTTGCCCATATTTGGCGGCATTTGATCATCCCAGGTCGCCTCACCCTCCCTTGACTTCCCCGATCCGCGATATATCGTGTTGTCAAGAGACGCGATATGTTGCGTCAGGGCGCGCTCCTGGGAGGTCAGATCCATGCCTGTGTCGACGTGGGCCATCGCCGAGCCTCAGAAGCTCACCTTCGACGACCCGGTGACCGCGCTCAGCGTGCGCATCGTCAACGGCACCGTCAACGTCGTCGGCACCGAGGAGCCGACCGCGCGGCTGGAGGTCTCCGCGATCGAGGGCCCGCCGCTCAGCGTGACGCAGAAGAACGGCATCCTCACGGTCGCGTACGAGGATCTGCCCTGGCACGGCTTCCTGAAGTGGTTCGACCGCAAGGGGCGGCACCGCAGCGCGGTGGTCTCGCTCGCCGTGCCGGCCGGGTCGACGGTCGAGCTCGGCACGGTCGGCGCCGGAGCGTTGGTCTCGGGCATCCGGGGACGCACGGACGTGCGCGGCATCACCGGCGACACCACGCTCGTCGGCCTCGCCGGCACGGTCCGCGCGGACACGGTCTCCGGCAATGTGGAGGCCCAGTCCGTCACCGGGGAGCTCCGCTTCAAGTCGGTCTCCGGCGATCTGACGGTCGTCGAGGGCGCCGGGGCAGCGGTACGGGCCGAATCGGTCAGCGGCAACATGGTGCTGGACCTGGATCCGACCGGGAAGCCCACGGACATCCGGCTGACCACGGTCTCCGGTGAGGTCGCCATCCGCCTGCCGCACCCGGCGGACGCGACCGTCGAGGCGAACACGGCCAGCGGCGCCGTCTCCAACGGCTTCGAGGACCTGCGGGTCGGCGGCCAGTGGGGGGCGAAGCGGATCACCGGGACGCTCGGCGCAGGCACCGGGACGCTGAGGGCCACGACCGTGTCGGGATCGATAGCCCTGCTGCGCCGCCCACCGGCCGAGGACGATCCGTACGACGCCGAGCCGACCGGAAAGGTGCTCTGACATGCCCCCCGTATTCGCCCATGGGCGGCTCCGCCTGTACCTGCTGAAACTCCTGGACGAGGCGCCCCGCCACGGCTACGAGGTGATCCGGATCCTGGAGGAACGCTTCCAGGGCCTGTACGCGCCGTCGGCGGGCACCGTCTATCCGCGCCTGGCCAAGCTGGAGGCCGAGGGGCTGGTCACGCACGCCACCGAGGGCGGCCGCAAGGTCTACTCGATCACCGACGCGGGCCGCGCCGAACTGGCGGACCGCGGTGGCGAACTGGCCGATCTGGAGCTGGAGATCCGCGAGTCGGTCTCCGAACTGGCCGCCGAGATGCGGGACGACGTGCGGGGCGCGGCGGGGAAGCTGCGCAGCGAGATGCGCGCGGCAGCCGGCGAGACCCGGCACACCTCCGCCACCGGGACCGGCGCGAAGGGCGACCGGGGCTCCCCGTTCGGTGATTTCGGCGACTTCACGGACTTCGGCGACAGCGAGGCCTGGCGCACCGCCAAGGAGGAGCTGCGCAAGGCCAAACAGGAGTGGAAGGAGCAGGCCCGCCGGGCGAAGGACGAGTCCCGCCGGGCCCGCGAGGACGCCCAGCAGGCACGCCGCCAGGCCAAGGAGGCCCAGGAGAGGGCGCGCGAGCAGATGCAGAACGCGGCCCGGCAGGTCCAGGAGCACTTCGCCCGGGGTGACTGGCCCACCGGAGTACGGGAGGGGCTGGCCGAGATCACCGGCCGCCTGGCCGGCTACACCGGGACGGCCGGCCGGCCTCCGTACGCCAGGCCCGAACCGTCGGCCGGCGACCCCGACTGGGGCAAGGAGACGGGCACGACGGGCGACCCGGCCCGCGACCTGGACCGCCTGCTCGACCGCTTCCGGGACGACATCCGCGACGCGGCCCGCGACCGGGGCGTGACGGAGGACCAGTTGGTGGAGGCCCGCCGCCATCTGTCGACGGCGGCCGCCCGCATCGGCGCGCTCCTGCAGAAGGACGCCGACGCCAAGGAGTGAGCAGGGCCGGGGGCATGCCCCCGGCCCGTCCACCGCATTCCTACCCCGCCTTCGCCTGCCCCTCGGCCCCACCGGCACCCTCCCCGTACAGCGCCCGCGTGACCGCCTCGTGCGTCGCCCCGTGCTCCGCCAGCACATCGGCGACCACACCCGGCGTGACGGTGAACGCCAGCAGGATGTGTTCCTCGCCGATGAACCGGTCACCGCGCCCCACCGCAACCCGCAGGGCCTTCTCCAGAACGGTCTTCGCGCCCCGGGCAAAGGCTGGCCGCCCGGACCGCCCGCGGCGGCCCTTCCGGCCCGCGGCCAGGGCGCCCTCGCCGTGCGCGTCCTCGATCCGGGTGACGATCTCCGTCACATCGATGCCGATGCCGGCGAGTGCGTCCGTGTCGGCCTTGGTCAGCCCGCCCCGCCGACGGGCCTCGGCGAGCGCCGCCTGAACCGAGGCTCGGCGGTCGGTCAGCCCGAGGGCCGCGACGGCGAAGGCGGCCCGGGTGCCCTGCTGGTCGAGCAGGGCGAGCAGCATGTGTTCCTCGGTGACGGAGTCGGAACCGGCCTGCCCGGCCTGGTCCACGGCGCCGGTCACGACGGCGCGGGCACCGCCGGTGAATCGCTCGAACATCAATGCCTCCCGTACTTCTTGTGGACGGCCTGTCGACTGACGCCCAGTTCGGCCGCGATCTCCTGCCACGACCAGCCCTGGACGCGGGCACTTCTGACTTGTACGGCTTCGAGCTGCTCCAGCAGCCGCCGAAGGGCGGCGACGGCGCGCAACCCGACGCGCGGGTCGCGGTCGCCGGCGCGTGCGGCGAGATCCGTTGCTTCGGTCATGGTGTCAACTTACGTTGACATGGAGCCCATGTCAACTATGGTTGACATGATCGGCATCGGGATCCACCACCGTGACAGTCCGCGCGCTCCCCCGCAGACCTCCATCCGCACCTCATCCCGCGCCTGCGCACCGCGGCGCGCCCGTCGACCGGGACGCGCCAGCGGCGCGCCGACGACAGGAGCGGGAGGGCAGAAGTGCGGGGCGCACACAGGTGAGCGAAGCGGGCGTCGACGGCCGGTCGCCGAGCGGCATCCCCGGAGCCGGTGCGCGGGCGACGCGGCGAGGGGCATCCGCGCCGGGTCGGGCCCCGGCCGCCACCAGCGACCGTTCGGTGCGGGCCGTCACGGCACGCCGGGTCCCCGGCCCTCCGGCCCCGCAGGGCGAGGGCCCGGTCGGGCTCGTCGGCCGGCCGCGGAATGCCGTGCGGCTGCGGATACCCGGCCGGGAGCGTTTCGGCGGCGGGGGCGAGGCCCCGCCGCCGATCCGGTCGAAGTGACAACTGCCGTCATGCGGCTTCGACCGTGCGCATGGCGGCAGATCTCAGCGGCAGACCCGACGGGTCATCACCGCTCCGTCGGAGAGCAACACCTCAGGACGCGGTGAGTACGATCTTTCCGAACTGGTCGCCCGAGGCGAGCCGCTCGAACCCCTCGCGGGCACGGTCCAGCGGCAGTACCTCGTCGATGACGGGCCGCACCCCGGTCGTCGCACAGAACGCCAGCAGGTCCTCCAGCTCGTCCTTGGACCCCATCGTCGAACCGACGACCTTCAGCTCCAGGAAGAAGATCCGGGTCAGCTCGGCGTGCGAGGGCCGGTCGCCGCTGGTCGCGCCGGAGATGACCAGGGTGCCACCGGGGCGCAGCGACTTCACCGAGTGGGACCAGGTGGCCGCGCCGACCGTCTCGATGACGGCATCGACGCGCTGCGGCAGCCTTGCACCGGGCTCGTACGCCTCGATCGCCCCGAGCTCGACGGCCCTCTTGCGCTTGGCCTCGTCGCGACTGGTGGCGTAGATCCGCAGCCCGGCAGCCTTGCCGAGGACGATCGCGGCGGTCGCGACACCGCCGCCCGCGCCCTGGACGAGGACGGAGTCACCGGGCCGTACTCCGGCATTGGTGAAGAGCATCCGGTACGCGGTGAGCCAGGCGGTCGGCAGACAGGCGGCCTGCTCGAAGGTGAGCTCCTTCGGCTTGGGCAGCACATTCCAGCTGGGGACGGTGACCTGCTCGGCGAAGGTGCCCTGGTAGCGCTCGGTGAGGATGGACCGGGGCTCGTTCGGGCCGACGCCGTGCCCGGTCTGGCCGATGACGGAGTGCAGGACGACCTCGTTGCCGTTCTCGTCGATCCCGGCTGCGTCGCAGCCGAGGATCATCGGCAGCTTGTCCTCGGCGAGGCCGACGCCACGGAGCGACCAGAGGTCGTGATGGTTGAGGGAAGCTGCCCGGACATGGACGGTGGTCCAGCCGGGGCGCGCCTCGGGGGCGGGGCGCTCGCCCAGCTCGAGGCCGGTGAGGGGCTGGTCGCGGTCGATGCGGGCTGCGTAGGCGGCGAACATGGCCCTGACACTAGGCGCGGGGCGGTTGCGACGGAACCGGCGGAGGGTGTGACGTGGCCCGCGTGGCGTACCCGGGCTCGGGGCATGATCCGGCCTCGCCCGCGTCCGAGGCGTGGGGTCCGGGGCCGAGCCCCGGAACGGGAAGGGGCGGGGCGGGGCGGAGGTCCGCCGCAGGCGTCCCGCACTCCCACCCCGCCCCGGCTCACCTCAGCGCCGCGCCACACCCTCCGCGCGCGCCGCGGCGGCAACCGCGGCCGTCACCGCGGGAGCGACCCGCTCGTCGAACGGCGAGGGAATCACGTAGTCCGCCGCCAGTTCGGCCCCCACCACATCCGCCAGCGCAGTCGCCGCGGCGATCTTCATGCCCTCGGTGATGCGGGAAGCCCGCACCTGCAGCGCGCCGGCGAAGATGCCGGGGAAGGCCAGCACGTTGTTGATCTGGTTCGGGTAGTCCGACCGGCCCGTCGCCACGACCGCCGCGTACTTGTGCGCGATGTCGGGGTGGACCTCCGGGTCCGGGTTGGCCATGGCGAAGACGAACGCACCGGGCGCCATCGACGCGACCGCCGCCTCCGGCACCGTACCGCCGGAGACGCCGATGAAGACGTCCGCACCGACCAGCGCGGTCTCCAGCGGACCGGAGATGCCGGCCTTGTTGGTGATCTCCGCGAGTTCGCGCTTGACCTCCGTCAGGTCCTCGCGGTCCCGGCTGACGATCCCCTTGCGGTCGGCCACGGCGACGTCACCGAGCCCCGCCTCCAGCAGGAACTTGGCGATGGCCACGCCTGCCGCCCCCGCGCCGGAGATGACACCGCGCAGGTCACCGAGGGTCCGCCCGGACAGCTTCGCGGCGTTGCGCAGCGCGGCCAGGGTCACCACGGCCGTACCGTGCTGGTCGTCGTGGAAGACCGGAATGTCGAGCCGCTCCTGCAGCTTGCGCTCGATCTCGAAGCAGCGGGGCGCCGAGATGTCCTCCAGATTCACCCCTCCGAAGGACGGAGCGAGCCGGACGACCGTCTCCACGATCTCGTCCGCATCGGTCGTCGCGAGCGCGATCGGCACCGCGTCGACCCCGCCGAACTGCTTGAAGAGGATCGCCTTGCCCTCCATCACCGGCAAGGACGCCTCCGGACCGATGTCTCCCAGCCCGAGCACCGCGGTGCCGTCCGTCACGACGGCGACGACCTGCGACTTCCAGGTGTAGTCGTGAACCAGCTCGGGATTCTCCGCGATGGCGCTGCACACCTTGGCAACGCCCGGCGTGTATGCGAGGGACAGGTCGTCCTTGTCACGCAGCGGGACGGTGGCCTGCACGGCCATCTTCCCGCCGCGGTGGAGCGCGAAGGCCGCGTCGAACGGCTCGTCGGTCGCGCTGCCGGTACTGCTGTCAGTCGTGCTGTCGCTGCGAGGATTGACGATCTCCGCTGCCATGGTGTTGACCCCTTAAGTCTTCATTGTCTGAGGGTGGCCACTCCTGGTTGAGGAGGGGTGGGCGGGCACCGCGTCCGTTCCCTGCACTGGGCGGTTGGCCCGCTCCGACAGGGGGGAGGTACGTACGCGCGGGCGCGCCGCACACGCGCCCTGAGCCCCGGATGAGGGGTGTAAAGGTCTTTCTTACCGGACAGACCGCATCCCGGACGAGTCCAAACCGACGCGGTGACGTGCCTCATAGTCGAAAACCTGGACAAGTCGACTAATCGGCCAGATATCCGTCCACCAGTCGAGACGTACCGGAGATTCTCCGGCCGGAAGAAGAAAACCCCATAGAAGGTCCGGCCTTGTGTACCGGCCTGTTGAGGTTCGGGGATCGCCCGTTACCCGATTTTGACATGACTGGCCCCCTGATTGGGCTAGTCCGAATGGCAAGATGCCGTAATCACACGAGGCGGCGACATCCGACGATGTGTGCCATACCGCCTGGCAACTCCACCCTCACCTGCCGGAGGAACCTGATCATGACCGCACGCACCACCCGTCGTACGACCGCAACGTCCCGGATTGCAGCGGTCTGCGCCATCGCGGTCGCCGGCACCATGCTGCTGACCGCCTGTGGCGACCAGACCAAGGGCGGAACGAAGGCGTCCGAGTCGACGAAGAGCTCTTCCGGGGCGTCCTCCCCCGCCGACCTCCTGCCGCAGGACATCAAGGCCAGTGGCGTCATCAAGGTCGGCTCGGACATCGCGTACCCGCCGGTCGAGTTCAAGGACAAGTCCGGAAAGGTCGTCGGCATCGACCCCGACCTCGGTGCTGCGCTGGGCAAGGAGCTCGGTGTGCGCTTCGAGTTCGAGAACGGCACGTTCGACACGCTGATCTCGGGTCTGCGCGCCAAGCGCTACCAGCTGGCGATGTCGGCCATGACCGACACCAAGGACCGCCAGGAAGGCATCGACTCCGAGACGAAGAAGAAGGTCGGCGAGGGCGTCGACTTCGTCGACTACTTCACCGCCGGTGTCTCGATCTACACCAAGAAGGGTGACGACAAGGGCATCAAGACCTGGTCCGACCTCTGCGGCAAGAAGATCGCCGTGCAGCGCGGCACCGTCTCGCACGACCTCGCCAAGGCCGAGGCCAAGAAGTGCACGGGCGGCAAGACGATCGCGATCGAGTCGTACGACACGGACCTGGAGGCCCAGACCCGGCTGCGCAGCGGTGGCGCCGACGCCGGCTCCTCCGACTTCCCGGTGGCCGCCTACGCGGTGAAGACCTCGGGTGGCGGCAAGGACTTCCAGCTGGTCGGCGAGCAGGTCGAAGCCGCTCCGTACGGCATCGCCATCGCCAAGGGCAACGACCAGCTCACCAAGGCCGTGCAGGCGGCCCTGGACGCGCTCATCAAGAACGGCGAGTACGGAAAGATCATCGCGAAGTGGGGCGTGGAGGCCGGCGCGGTCACCGAGGCCAAGATCAACGGCGGATCCTGACCGGGCACCGTGCTGAAAGGCTCCATCTGTGACTGACATCGAGAAGACGGGCCCGGCCGATGAGCCGCCCGTCCCCTCCACCCCGTCGGCCGGGCCGAAGGCGATCAAGGCCATCCCCGTCCGGCACTACGGCCGGTACGTCTCGGCGGTCATCGCCATCGCCGCGCTGGTCGCGATCATCTACGCCTTCTCCCAGGGCAAGATCAACTGGGGCGCCATCCCCGACTACTTCTTCGACGACCGGATCATCAGGGGTGTCGGCCAGACCCTGCTGCTGACCGCCCTGTCGATGGTCATCGGCATCGTCGGGGGCATCCTGCTCGCGGTGATGCGGCTCTCCAAGAACCCGGTGACCTCGTCCATCGCGTGGTTCTACATCTGGTTCTTCCGCGGCACCCCGGTCCTGGTACAGCTGTTCGTCTGGTTCAACCTGGGCCTGGTCTTCGAGTACATCAACCTCGGGCCGATCTACAAGGACTACTGGTCGAGCTTCATGACGCCGCTGCTGACGGCGCTGCTCGGCCTGGGCCTCAACGAGGCCGCCTACATGGCGGAGATCTGCCGCGCCGGTCTGCTCTCGGTCGACGAGGGCCAGACGGAGGCGTCGCACGCGCTGGGCATGAGCCACGGCAAGACACTGCGGCGCATCGTGATCCCGCAGGCGATGCGGGTGATCGTGCCGCCGACGGGCAACGAAGTCATCAACATGCTGAAGACGACGTCGCTCGTGTCCGCGGTGCAGTTCACCGAACTGTTCCGGTACGCCCAGGACATCGGATCGTCGTCCGGAGCCCCGGTGGAGATGTACTTCCTCGCCGCGGCCTGGTATCTGATCATGACGTCGGTGCTGACCGTGGGCCAGTTCTACCTGGAGCGGTACTACGCGCGCGGTTCGAGCCGCAGCCTGCCGCCGACCCCCATGCAGAAGATCCGGGCCAACCTGCTGTCCCTGGGCCGTCCGTCGGGAGGCGCGGCATGACCGCCATGGTGAAGGCCGAGGGCGTACACAAGTCCTTCGGCGCCGCACACATTCTCAAGGGCATCGACCTGGAGGTCGCCCCGCGGGAGGTCTTCTGCCTGATCGGCCCGTCCGGTTCCGGCAAGTCGACGTTCCTGCGGTGCATCAACCACCTGGAGCAGATCAACGCCGGCCGGCTCTATGTCGACGGTGACCTGGTGGGCTACCGCCAGAAGGGCGACAAGCTCTACGAGCTCAAGGACACCGAGGTCGCCCTGAAGCGCCGGGACATCGGCATGGTCTTCCAGCGGTTCAACCTCTTCCCGCACATGACGGCCATCGAGAACGTCATGGAGGCCCCGGTACAGGTCAAGGGCGAGGCGAAGGCCGTCGCCCGGGCCCGCGCGGAGCGGTTGCTGGACCGGGTCGGCCTGGCCGACAAGGCGAAGAACTACCCGTCGCAGCTCTCCGGCGGCCAGCAGCAGCGGGTGGCGATCGCCCGAGCCCTGGCCATGGAGCCGAAGCTGATGCTCTTCGACGAGCCGACGTCGGCGCTCGACCCGGAGCTGGTGGGCGACGTCCTGGACGTCATGCGCGGGCTCGCGGAGGACGGCATGACGATGATCGTCGTGACCCATGAGATGGGCTTCGCCCGGGAGGTCGGCGACGCGCTGGTCTTCATGGACGACGGGGTGGTGGTCGAATCGGGCCACCCGCGCGACGTACTGACGAACCCTCAGCACGACCGGACGAAGTCGTTCCTGTCGAAGGTGCTGTAGCGGTACGGGAGTGACACGAGGGCGGTGCGGACTCCGGTCCGCACCGCCCTCTCCCGTATCCGGCCGGGCTACTTCTTCGGCAGCAGTTCCGGGCTCAGCATCAGCGTGCGCAGCTGGGCACGCGTGAGCGGCGTGCTCTTGAGCAGAGGCCCCTGCGAGGTGTCGGCCGTGAAGCCGGTGCTGTCCCGGACGGCCAGCAGCCCGCCGTCCTTCAGAGTGAGCCGGGCCACGAGCTCCGGCCCCCAGTCCGGCGTACCTCCGTCGAGGTTCTTCATCGGGTCGCTCCAGATGGTCAGCACCCGGCCGTCCGGCAGTTCCTCGCGCACGCAGTCGGCCGGGCGCGGCTCCCCGTTGGTCGGCCTGCAGATGTCGGTGGCGGCGGGAAACCCGCCGAACTTCTGGGAGACCTGCTTGCCGTTCATGGCACCGATGACGAGGTAGCCGACGCCTCCGTCCCTGCGGACGGCGTACTGCCCGTCCAGCGGCCCCACCGGGTGCTCCTCGGCCTGCTGCGGGGTCGCGTGCTTGATGATCACGGCGAGCGAGACCTGCTCGACCGCGCCCACGCCCTTGGGCAGCAGCTCGACGAGCTGCTTCGCCCGGCCGCTGTCGCCGGCCAGTTCGGCGGGCGCCGCCACCGAGGCCTGCTCCTCCTTCGGCTGCGCGGTCAGTCCCGGGACCGCGAGCGCCCCGGCCGTGACCACGCCGAACGCGGCTGCCGCGACCGCGGCCCGGCGTCGCCACCGCACCCGGGCCGCCTTCGCGTACACGCCTTCGGCACTGATCACCGGCTGCCCCGCGTGCTCGGCGGCCCGCCCCAGCAGTTCCTTGACGTCGCTCATGCGTATTCCTCCACCATCTCGGCGCGCAGCGCCGCCAACCCCCGAGCCGCATGGCTCTTGACCGTGTTCTCGCGCATCCCGAGCATGTCGGCCGTGGCCTCGACGCTCAGGTCCTCCCAGTACCGCAGCACCAGGACGGCCCGCTGCTTGGCCGAGAGCCGGGCGAGGGCCGCCCGTACCGCAAGGCCGGTGTCCGTGTCGGGCGACTGGCCCGCGCGGTCGGGCAGTTCGCCGTACGCCTGCTCCCGCCGCCAGAACCTGCGGCGGGCGGCGATGAAGGTGTTGACCAGCGTCTTGCGCGCGTACGCCTCGATGTTGTCCAGCCGGCCGTGCCGCCGTCCGCCGAGCACGACCTTCACCAGAGTCGACTGGACCAGGTCCTCGGCCTCGTGCCGGTCGCCGCAGAGCAGATAGGCGCTGCGGAACAGCGCCGTACGTCTGCCCTCGACGAAGGCGTGCAGCGCGGCTTCGTCATCGATCCGCATCGTCGGCGCCCCCTCCCGGGTCCGCGGATGCGGACCGTCTCACCCTTCCAGTGCGCCGGGGTGCGCGGCGGGTTGCAGCAGGGACGGAAAAATTCGGGCGGTACGGACCGGAGTCCGTACCGCCCCATGCGGCGCATGGTTCCGCTACTTCACGGCGAGCACCAGGGTGTCCGACGGGGAGGCCCAGACGGCCCGTGCCTCGCCGAAGCCCGCGGCGCGCAGAGTGTCCGCGTGCCACCGCGCGGACGGCATGTCGCCGTCGGCGTGCTCGCCGTAGATCTTGTACCGCTCGGCGGTCGGGGCGGCGAGGACCGGGTCCTCGGCCGCGAGGGCCCACCAGTCCGCCCAGTCGAGGGCGCCCGCGGCCTTGGCACGGTCCATCCCGGCATGGCGGTGGGCGCGTTCGGCCGCGTTGATACGGGGGGTGTCGGTGTCGATCATGTGATCGGCGTTCATGAACACCCCGCCGTCCCTGACGAGTTCGCCGAGCTGCCCGTAGAGCGTGGTGAGCGGTTCGCTGTGCAGCCAGTGCAGGGCGGTGGCGGTGAGGACGGCGTCGTACGTGTCGTACGGCAGCCGCTCGGCCCAGGCGGGGTCCTTGAGGTCGGCCGTGACAAAGGTGACGCGCTCGTCGCCGGCGAAGGAACCGCGGGCGATGGCGAGCAGCGCCGGGTCGAGGTCGACGCCGGTACTGGTGGCCTCGGGGAACCGCTTGAGGAGCCGGTCCGTAATACTTCCCGTACCGCACGCGAGGTCGAGCACCCTCGGCCGCGGCCCGACGAAGGCCTCGACCATGTCCAGCATCACCCGGAACCGTTCCTCGCGGTCGGGCATGTACCACTCCTGCTGCCGGTCCCAGCTCCGCTGCCAGGCCTGCCAGTCAGTGCCCGTCGATGTCTCCGTCACCCGAACCCCTCCACTACGTAATACCCTCGAAGCAGAAGCGACCGTTACATCGGTCACCGTATCCAGACCTTAGACCGACCCCGTAAGGACTACAAGTGGAACTGGCCTATTACTCGGACTATGCGGTGCGCCTGGTCAACACCGAGGAGCCGGCCCGCAACAAGGACGTCCTCACCTCCGTCGAGGCGGTCCGCGATCTGTTCGGCGCCAACGGGCAGGCGGCGAGGCGCGCCACCGACGCGGACGTGACCCGCTTCCGGTCGGTACGGGCGCGGCTGCGCGCCGTTTTCGAGGCGGCCGACATCGGCGACGAGACGCTCGCCGTCGACCTGTTGAACTCGCTGCTGCTGGAGTTCCCGGTCAGCCCGCAGATCTCCGGCCACGACACCCGTGACGCGGACGGAAAACCGGACTGGCACATGCACCTGGCCGACCACCCCTCGAACGTGACGGCCGGCTACGCCGCCACCGCAGCGATGGGTCTCGCCTTCCACCTCACGTCGTACGGGGTGGACCGGCTCGGGCTCTGCGAGGCCGCACCCTGCCGCAACGCGTACCTCGACACCTCGACCAACCGGTCCCGGCGCTACTGCTCGGACCGCTGCGCGACCCGCGCCAATGTGGCCGCCTACCGGGCCCGCAAGCGCCTGGAGACGGAGCGCGCCGCCGACACCGGCCGCAGCGCGGAGACCGCCCAGGCCAGCACCGCGCGGAGCGAACGCTGATCCTTCCTCAGCGGCCGGTAGCGGGCCCGGACCCGTGCCAGCACCAGTTCTTCGGGCACCGTCCCGTAGTCCGTGCTGTCCCCGCCCGCGAACGTGTTGTCGGCCAGCACCCACCAGCCGCCCGCGCGGCGCTCGGTGGCTCGCTTGACGACCAACAGGTCCTGTTGGAAGGGGTGGCGCAGAACGACCACGTCACCGGGGCGCACCGGCGCCCCGTACTGCACGAGCAGCCAGTCCCCGTGGTACAGCGTGGGCACCATCGACGGCCCCGTCACCTCCACCACCTGGAACGGCAGCCGCCCCGCCCTGCCCCGCACGGGCTCCTGCGCCAACTCCGGTACCTCCGGCATCTCCGGCACCTCCCCGGTCCGTTCCGTGCATTCGACCACTGGTCCCATACTCGCCCTGGACTTTTGGCCTAAGCCCATGGGGGCACCCACGAAAACACGTCCCTCACGGAGTAATGTCCCACCTGAGAAGACGATCACGAGGAAGGACAGCTCAATGCTTTCCCGCCTGTTTGCCCCCAAGGTGAAGGTCAGCGCCCACTGCGACCTGCCCTGCGGCGTGTACGACCCGGCCCAGGCCCGCATCGAGGCGGAGTCCGTCAAGGCCGTCCAGGAGAAGTACCAGGCCAACGAGGACCCGCACTTCCGGGCCCGCGCGGTGGTCATCAAGGAGCAGCGCGCCGAGCTTGCGAAGCACCACATCTCGGTGCTGTGGAGCGACTACTTCAAGCCCCCGCACTTCGAGAAGTACCCGGAGCTGCACCAGCTGGTCAACGACGCCCTCAAGGCGCTGTCGGCCGCGAAGGCCTCCACCGACCCGGCGACGGGCCAGAAGGCGCTGGACTACATCGCCCAGATCGACAAGATCTTCTGGGAGACCAAGAAGGCCTGATCGCCGAGTTGGCGCATGCGACGGGTCCGGACGGACCCGACTGCCGCAGCGCGGACGGCGTAGACGGACAGGAGGGCCCGGCAGCTTCGGCTGCCGGGCCCTCCTGGCGTTCGACGGTGCGCGAGTACGAGGTCTCGCCCCGGCCCGAGCTTCCCGCTCGGGCAGCATGTCCGTCGGGGAGCCGCCCGCTCCGAGGAACGCGTCCGGGCCGTGCTCGCGGACATACGCGGCACGGTCCGGCCGGGTGCTCGGCCACACCCACAGGTTTGCCGGTGCCCTCTTCGAGCCGATCGGGCATCAGCGCCCCTGCGGACGGGGCGAAGGGGCAGATCCCCGATTCCGCGGGACCGTCAGGGCGGTCACCGGCCGATGACTCCCGCGCGCCGCCGGGTTCCCAGGAACGCACCGGCCAGCAGCGAACCCACCAGGACCAGTGTGGAGTTGACCAGGATCGCGACCGTGACTCCGGACAGGACGCCGGTGGGTCCGGTGTCACCGAGCGAGGCCATCCGGGCGGCGGCGACGGCGCTCATGACCGGGATACCCATGGTGATGCCGACCTGCTGGGTCATCGTGGCGAGGCCGGTGGCCAGGCCCTGCTCGTTGTCGGGGAGGCCGGAGGTGGCGGTGACCATGAAGCCGACGATCATCAGCATGTTGCCGATGCCGCCGATGAAGGTGGCGGCGAGGAGGAGCCAGATCCAGGCGCCGGAGGTGCCGAGGGCGACCAGGGTGAGCGTGGCGGCGGCCTGGACGATGCCGCCGACGACGATGGTGGTCCGGGTCCCGCAGCGACCGACGGCGCGGCCGCCGAGGGTGCCGCCGATGACCGTGCCCAGACCCAGGACGCCGAAGGCGAATCCGGTGGCGAGGGGCGAGTAGCCGAGGACTTCCTGCAGGTAGAGGGTGAGGAGGAAGACGAGGGAAGTCTCGGTGACGAAGGCGATCAGCCCCGCCGCGTTGCCCCAGATGACGCTGCGTCGCCTCAGGACCCGTACGGGTACGAGGGGCGTCGCGGCCCGCTTCTCGACGAACCAGAAGGTGACGAGAAGGGCGACGCCCGCGAGGAGGGAGGCCAGGGTGGTGGGGGTGGTCCAGCCGGTCTCACCGGCCTGGGTGAGTCCGTGGACGAGGGCGAGGAGTCCGCCGGTGACGGTCACGGCGCCGGGGATGTCGAGCCTGGGCCGCTCGTCGGGGCGCGATTCGGTGATGACGGACGGAGCGAGAACGAGGACGAGCAGGGCGACGGGGGCGTTGATGAAGAACGCCCAGCGCCAGGAGAGCAGGTCGGTGAGGAGTCCGCCGAGAACGGCTCCCGCGGTGAACCCGGCTGACATCAGGGCTCCGTTGAGGCCGAGTGCGCGTTCACGCAGCGGGCCCTCCTTGAAGGCCGTCGTCAGCAGGGCGAGCCCGGCCGGGGTGACGGCCGCGGTGGCCAGACCCTGCAGCACCCGTGCGCAGAGCAGGACTTCGGGCGAGGTGGCGAGCCCGCCGAGGAGGGAGGAGGCGCCGAGGACGGCCATCCCACCGAGGAACATCCGCTTGCGCCCGACGATGTCGGCCACACGCCCGAAGAGGAGGGTGAAGCCGGCGGCGGCCAGCGCGAAGGCGGTCGCGATCCACTGGAGATCGGCGAGGGAGAAGCCGAGCCCCTCGCCGACGACCGGCAGTGCGACGTTCAGGATCGAGAAGTCCACGGCGATCATGAACTGGGCGCCGAGAAGAAGGGTGAGGACGAGCTTCTGCCGCCCGGTCATGCGGATACCGGGCTGCGCGGTGGCGGCGGCGGTGGCGCCGGCTTCGACTGTCGGTGACGGGGTGGTGCGAGGTGCGGACATGGATGCCTTCCTCAGGCAGGAGTTTTAACGGTTCCATGGTTCCGTTAAGGTGGGATCACCGTAACAGGAGAAGCTCGCCAAATGGAACTGGAGGCCCGTTATGACTTCTGAGGGTGTGGAGCCCGGCACCGTCCGGCCGGGTGGGCGTACCGCCCGGGTCCGGGAATCCGTCCTGCGGGCGGCGGGCGACGCCCTGGTCGAGCACGGTTTCGACGGCCTCGACCTCGCCGATGTCGCCCGCCGTGCGGGGGTCGGCAAGACCACCGTCTACCGGCGCTGGTCCACCGCCACCGGTCTCGTCGCCGACCTGCTCGACGACATGGCCGAGCAGTCCTCTCCCCGTACGGACACGGGTTCACTGATCGAGGACCTCAGGGCCAATGCGCGGCTCGTGGTGAAGACCCTGACCGACCCGCGCCAGGGCCCGCTCTTCACGTCGGTGATCGCCGCGGCGACGTGCGACCCGCGCACGGCCGAGTCCCTGCACCGCTTCTACGCGATCCGCGTCAAGGAGTGGGCGGGCTGCGTCATCGCGGCCCTGGAACGCGGCGAGCTGCCCGCGGGCACGGATCCCGACGAGGTGATCCGGGCGGTCTCGGCCCCGCTCTACTACCGGCTGCTGGCCAGCGGCGCCCCCCTCGACGCAGCGGCCGCCGACCTCGCCGCCGAGGCCGCGGCGGCTGCGGCGCGCGCGGGCGTGTACGTGAGGTGACGCGGTGCGCGCCGGTCGGGGGCTGCGCCTCGCTCCCTCACCACTGCCCGCGCAGCCTCACCGCCCACGGGTGGTCGGCGCCGTGCGCCAGGGTGATGGTCTCGGTCAGCCAGGCACGTTGGTCGGCGCTCAGCATCGGCAGAGCGGTCGCGAAGTCCTGGTCGTCCTTGGGACGCCGGGACTTGGCCTTGTACAGCAGCTGCACCGGCAGGACCAGATACGGGATGCCGTCCCCCGAGACCCGGCCCAACCGGTCGAGCGGGAGGCGGATGCGGGGGTCGCGGCGGAAGACCCAGTGGCCGTCGTCGTCCGCCTCGTCGAGCATGAGCTGGACGCGCCAGGGCTCGCCGGGGCCCGGACGGCACCAGATGTCGTGGACGTGGGGCGGCAGCGTCTCGCCGGGCAGCCACGGGCGCAGGGTGCCGGGCGGGTCTGCGGCCCACCACTCCCAGCCGACGAGCACCTGCTGGGCGGTCAGCTGGTCGCGGCGGAGCAGCAGGACGTCGATGTCGGCGTGATCCCGGAAGGCGTGCCCGACGGCCAGTTCGACCGCGTATCCGCCTGCGATCCACCAGGGGGTGTGCAGTACGGAGAAGCGGCGGGCGACCTCGGGGAGCGGGGCGGGGTCCCACGGGCCCCAGGGCGTTTCCGTGCGCATGTGCCGTCGTTCCGTCCCATCGGACCGGTCCGGTCCGGTCGGCGTCCCGGCCGGTCCGCCGGGAGTTCAGTCGGTCCTGAGCAGGTGCCGGTAGCTCTCCGGATGCTCTCGGAGGTATGTGGCCAGGTTCTGCGCCGGACGGCCGGTCAGACGCGGTACGGCGTCCGAGACGGTGGCCATCTCGCCGGTCGCGATCGCCTCGTAGGACGTCACCCAGCCGGCGACCTCCCAGTCCGCCGCGCCGTACTGCGCCCGTGACGCGTATGCCTCCTCCCGGGTCTCCGGGTGGTAGGTGATGGTCCGTCCGGTGGCCCGGCTCAGTTCCTCGGCTGCTTCGGCGAGGGTGAATGTCTCCGGCCCGGTGAGGTCGTACGTCACCCCGTCGTGGCGGGTGTCCGCGCTCCCGGTGTCGGCCAGCAGGACGGCCGTCGCCGCGTCCGCGATGTCCTCGTGCGCCACCGCGGCGACCCGGCCGTCGCCGCCCGGGCCGCGCAGCACTCCGTCGGACCCGGTCATCGCCGGGATCCCGGCGAGGTACCAGCTGTCGCGGAGGAAGGTGCAGCGCACCTCGGAGACTCGGATGTGTGCCTCGGTGTGCCAGTGGTCGCGACCGAAGGTGAACGTGGCGTCGGGTGCGGCGCCGAGGAAGGACACGTACACGATGCGTTCGACACCCGCGGCGACCGCCGCGTCCACGGCGGTGGTGTGTTCGCGAACCCGGTCGGGGCTCTCGTGTGCGGAGACCAGGAACAGGGTGTGCGCCCCGGCGAGTGCCCGGCGCATGGCCGCCCCGTCGCCGTAGGAGGCGGGTGGGGCGGCGACCGCGCCGGGCAGGTCCGGCAGCCGGGACGGGTCACGGCCCAGCAGCCGGACGGGGACGCCGGCACGCACGAGCCGCCGGGCGACGCCGCCGCCGACTGCGCCGCTCGCTCCGGTGACCGCGATGATCGGGGCGTCGGTGGGGGCTGTGGTGTTCACGCGGGGCTGCCTTCCTTGCGCGGCCAGGGACGTACCTCCACGACCGCGTCCACCGGGACGGGACCGTAGATGTGCGGAAACTCCTCGCCGCCGGGCGCGAACGACTCGTACCGCACGGGCACGGAGAGCCGCGCGGGGTCGATGACGAGCACCACCAGGTCGGCCGGGGTCTCGGCATCGGCCGGGGCCCCGGCGCCGTACAGCATCTCGGCCACGCCGGGGAGCTGGTGGGGCAGCGAGCAGTGGATGAAGCCCTCTTCGTGCAGGGTGCGGCCGCGGGTGGACATCTCGTACGTCCCGACCCCGCGGGCCGCCTCCCACAGAGGGCCTTCGGTGAGGTGCAGCAGGAGTTCGGCCATGGGGCCAAACTAAGGGCTGTCCCGTAATCCCTGGTGGATCAGCGCGCGGCGTCGGATGCGGTGCATCGCAAGACGGAGGGCGTCCTCGTACTGGGTGTACTCGGGTGTTCCGACAACGCAGCGAGGTGCCGTGGCCGGCGTCGTGCGCCCGCCAGGGATTGCGGGACAGCCCTCAGCAGCGCCGGCGCATCCTCCGGGTCATCGGCGTGGCCGGGGAACCGGCCGTGAGCCGCACCGTCCCGATCCGCCCGGCCGTGCCACCGGCGGCTCAGTCGGTGAGCAGCTTCGCCTCGGTCTCCGGGTCCAGTCCCACCGCGGGCCGGTCCGGCCGCTGCGGCGCCGCGCCACCCAGCCCGCGCAGCCAGTCCCAGGTGTCCGTGACCGTCTCCCCGACTGGCCGGCAGTGCAGCCCGGCCGCGTGTGCCCGGCTGACGTCGCCCTGGTGCATGGTGTCGTACAGCTCGCCCGGCGGCAGCCAGATCGGCAGCTCGCTCCATGGCTCGACGCCCGCCGCGAGGATCTTCTCGGCGGCCGTCCAGCGCAGTTCGGCGCCGGAGCCGGTGGCCCGGACACAGGCGTCCAGCAGCTCACCCATGGTGCTGTGCCCCGGGCGGCTGACCACGTTGTACGGTCCGTGCAGTCCGCGTTCCGCCGCGTCCAGCAGCCAGTTGGCGAGGTCGCGGGCGTCGATGTACTGGAGCGGGGTGTCCGGTGACCCCGGGGCCAGTACCGGTCCGCCGCGGGCGATCCGCTGCAGCCACCACGGCAGCCTGCCGACGTTTTCCCACGGCCCGAGGATCAGCCCCGCCCTGGCCAGCAGGGCGCGGTCGCCGAACACGTCGAGTGCGGCCAGCTCACCGCCGCGTTTGGCCTGCGGGTACGGGACGTCCGCCCCGGCGTCCGGCGAGGCCCCGTCCACCAGCGGGCCGTCCTCGGGGAGTCCGGCCGGGGCGGGGTGGTCGTACACCGACCGGCTGGAGACATAGGCGTACTGCCCGACGCGGCCGGCGAGCAGCCGGGCCGCGTCCCGTACGGCCGAGGGGGCGCCGCTCCAGGTGTCGACGACCAGGTCCCAGGTGTGTGCCCCTCCCTCGCTCTCCCCCGCGGCGGCGGCGAGCGCCACGAGTCCGTCGGCGCCGGTGCGGTCGCCGAACAGCTCTGTGACGCCTGCGGGGGGTGCGTGGCGGCCGCGATGGAACACGGTGACCTGCCGGCCCCGTGCGAGCGCCGCCTCGGTGACGGCGCGCCCGACGAACTCCGTACCGCCCAGGATCAAGAGCTTCATGGGGCCGACTCTGCCCGCGGCCGGGTCAGTTGGGAACAGCTCCTCGCTGTGGGCGGAATCCGGCGGGTCCGAACGGGACGTCAGGGCATCCGCGCGAGCGGGCTGCGGAGGCGCACCGGACACCGGTGGTACCCGGCCACCGGCTGCGCCGCCTCCCGACAGGCCGCTTCCGGTTCCCCGTACACCGGACCCATGTCGCCGCCCGGCCGGGACACCAGCAGCCTTACGGCGGACGGGTCGTCGCGCAGGGGCGGATGGCCATGCCGTGGCGCGCGCCCGAGGCGGGCCGGCAGGGGGCGCCCGCCTCGCCGAGGACGACCGGGGGAGGCAGCCGCCGCGCAGGGCGGTCGAGGTGGGACCGGCCGCGCCGAACACCCGTCGCGGTCCGTCCCGACCGGGTGAACGCGTGCCCCCGCTTGATGCGCCGGCAGCGAACGGCCCCGGCGTGGCCGACCCCCTGCTGCATGCTGGGCCCAGCGGCCCGCGAGGGTCGGGCCCACCCTTGGAGGTACGCGCGTGAGCGAGCGTCCGGAAACGCTGTACAAGGCCGTCGGCGGCATCGACGTACTGCACCGGCTGAGCAACACCTTCTACGACGAGGTGCTGGCCGACCCGCTGCTCGCCCCCGTCTTCGCCGACTTCACCCCGAGGCACATCGAGCATGTCGCCGTATGGCTGGCCGAGATCTTCGACGGTCCCGCCGACTACACCGCGAGGCTCGGCGGCCACCAGGCCCTGTTGCGCTCCCATCTCGGGCTGTCGATCACCGAGCCACAGCGGCTGCGCTGGATGGAGCTGATGACGGCTGCGGTCGACAAGGAGCTGCCGGACGACGAGCTGCTCCGTCGACGTGTCGTGGAGTACTTCGACTGGGGCACGAAGATCGCACGCGACGTCTCGGCGTCCCCGGTCGGCGAGGACCTCGGTGATCCCGGGCCGACACCGCGCTGGGGATGGGACGGCCTGCGCTGACCCCAGCCCCTTCAACGGCTCTCATATGTTGTCGAGTTCGGTACGGATCAGGGCCAGCAGTTCGTCCTCCGTCATTCCCAGCTCGCGCGCGTCCGCGACCACGTCGCGTACGTGTTCCAGCAGCCGGGCTCGGTGCGGCGAGGCGCCACCGGTGACGACCGCGCCCCGGCCCCGGCGCAGTTCGATCAGCCCTTCCTCGCGGAGCTGCTGGTAACCGCGGAGCACCGTATGGACGTTGACGCCGAGGGACTCGGCAAGGACCCGGGCGGCGGGGAGCCGCTCGCCCGGGACCACTGCCCCGTCGGCGACCGCCCGGCGGACGCAGGCCGCAATCTGGTCGCCGAGCGGCACGGTGGAGGTGGGATCGACCCGGAAGAGCATGGTCAGTGCCCCGCCCGGCGCCGGTCGATCAGGGTGTTGAGGAGCGCGGCGCCTGTCGCGGAGTCGTCGACGGTCACCGCGAAGTCCCGCCCGCCGGCCAGCCTCACCACGATCCCCTCGCCCGAGCGGATCATGACCCCGGTCCGTCCGGGCCGGATGCGATAGCCCCAGCCGCCGTACTCCGCAAGGGCGTTGATGTCCCGGCTGGTCGCCGCCTCGATGCGGTCGAGCGGCACCCGGATGCGCGGCCAGGGCAGCATCCCGGAGACGGTGACGCCCCGCCGGTCCACGCTCACGTACGGCCGGGCGAAGCTTGCCGGCAGCACCCCGACGATCAGCAGCGACACAGCGGCGGACCAGCTGCCGACGAAGAAGAGGACGACTCCGAGGACGAGGAGTCCGAGCGCGACGAGCGGCAGCCACCAGCTGTCGGCGCTCCGCGCCCATCCGGCGACCTCCCCGTCGGCGAGCGCAATGCGTTCCCCGTCCACAGCCTCCGCGGAGCGGGCCGGCTGCGGCGGTGCGGGGACCAGTGCGGCCAGCACGAATCCGATACCGGCGGCGAGCGCGCCGACACCGAGTGCGACGGCCGGCTGCCACATCGGGAACGACACCTCTGGCGCGCCTTCACCGGCATCCAGGTTCACGATCAGCACGGCGGCCATCAGATGGCCGAAGAATCCGGCGAAGGCGTACCCCCCGGCGACCAGCAGGCGGTAGGCCCGGCCGGAGAAGTTCCCCTTCGCCACCATGGTGGCCCACAAGGCGCCGGTCACCACGAGAAGGACGACGGTGACGAGGACGTACGACGTCCGGCCCGCATGGCCGTTCGCCTGCCCGCCGGCCTCGAAGTGGCTGGCCAACTGTCCGGGCAGCCGGTCACGGAAGGCGGCCAGGAGCGCCAGGTCGACGATGAGCGCGAGCAGGAACGGTAGGGCGACCAGGGTCACGCGACCGACATTCTTCCGGTTCATTAAAACCTCCTTGTTCGCATGCTAGTAGAACAATAGAGCTCCGGTAAAGCGCTGCGCCCCGCACCGGGGGTCTCATCCGGTACGGGGCACAGCGCATGGCCCGACATCCCGTCGGGCGAGAGAGTGGTCAGGCGTGTTCGAGGGGGAATGCGCCTCGGTGTCCGGTGCCCGCGCCCTCCGCCGGGCGCGCCTCGAATTCACGACAGCTCCAGATCTCCTGGACGAACCCGGTCCGCCGGTCCCACAGACCGATGACGTCGTCCTCGCCCGCAGCCCCCCGGTACGCGTCCTTCGCACCCCGGAAGCAGGCGAGGCCACCGGACAGTCCACGGCCGGGCGCCGGGAAGTAGTCCGAGAACGCGCAGGCGATGCAGGACTGCAGGCGGACTCCGGGTGGCAGGATGCGCTGGATCGTGGCGAGCGCGGTGGCGAAGTCGCACTCGGCCCGGCGCGAACCGTAGACCGCGCCGCCGAAGTGCAGCTCCAGATGGAGATCGGCGTCGGGGCGGCGCAGCGACAGCAGGCAGCTGAGGGTGGCCTGATGAACCGTGCCGTCCGAGATCACCGGCAGCGGCAGGTCCCACTCCAGCACGCAGTCGGTGAGCGCGCCGTCCGCCAGGGCGAACATGCCGCTCTCCGGCGGCATGCCGGAGACCGGTCCGAGGTCGTCGAAGCTCTCGCCCTCGAAATCGACGCCCCGGATCCGGATGCGGAGTTGCTGTCCGTCGGTGGTGAGGATGATGGCGTCGGAACCCTGGCGGTCCCGGTACCAGCCTGCCCATGACTCGTCTGTCATGGGCAGGGACTGTAGCTCGTGCCCGCCGGCGTCCCCCGGCCGCCCTCCGCTTGCGTGCGCGCGGGCTCAGCCCGCCTGCGGTTCGCGCCACATGGGCCACATCGCCGGGCCGTCCGGAAGATCCACGGTCGTGCCCATGAAGGTGAACCCGAGCCGCTCGTAGAGCCGGCGGCTGCGCGCGTTGCTCGCCTCCAGATAGACGGGAACGCCGTCGCGGTCGCAGCGCTCCAGCACCTCGGCCATCAGGGCCGACCCGATCCCCTCCCCCCGGCGTTCCGGGGACACCCCGATCAGAAGCAGGTACTCATGGGCCCGGTCGTACGGATGGATCGCACCCGTCAGCTTCCCGACCAACTCGGTCCGCTCGTTGTCGGGGTCCGCGGTCGCCCGCATCAGCGCGGGGGTGGGGTCCTCCTCCGTGGGTTCACCGGCGGGCACCGGCAGCCACAACGCCACGGCCGTTCCGTCCTCCAGCACATCGATACGGCCTTCGGCGAGCGTGACATCGACGAAGACGCCGAGGAACTTTCCGTGAACGGCCCGGCGGTGCGTCTCGTCCGGGAAGACCCAGCTGCTGACCGGGTCGTCGTGGAACGCCTCGTCGAGGAGGCGCACGACATGCTCCCGGTCCGCCTCGCCCGCCTGCCGTATCCGTACGCCCATGCCCGGCTCCCACCCTCACTCGCCCATGAACTCGCGCGACCTCAACCTACGTACAGGATCTTAGAGTTGAGGCGGTACGGGTCCGGCGGGATCCCGTCAGGTCCCCGCTGCCCCCTCTCTCTCCGGTCAGTGCGTCCGGCGGGTGACGAACTCCGCCAGCGCCAGCAGGTCGCCCGCCGCGGTCAGGTCGGGCACCGCCCGGGACAGATGGTGGACGGCGCGGGCCATCCGGTCCCCCGCGCAGGCCTGTGCCCAGTCCCGGCCGCCGGCCCGGTCGACGGCATCCGCGGCGCGGCTCACCTCGTCGGGCGTGTTCATGGAGCCCCGGTAGAGCCCGGCGAGTTCGGCCGCGGCCGGGGTGTGGGAGGTCAGTGCGGCGACCACCGGCAGGGACTTCTTGTGGGCGGCGAGATCCGCCCCGACCGGCTTCCCGGTCTGCATCGGGTCCCCCCAGATGCCGATCAGGTCGTCGATGAGCTGGAAGGCGAGGCCCGCCTCCCGGCCGAAGCCGTCCATCGCGCCGACCGCCCGCTCCTCCACCCCCGCGTACAGCGCGCCGAGCGCGCAGGCGCAGCCGAGCAGGGCGCCGGTTTTGGCTGTGGCCATGGCAAGGCACTCGTCCAGCGAGACCTCGTCGGGTCCGCGCCCCTCGAAGGAGCAGTCCGCCTGCTGCCCCGCACACAGCTCGATGACACAGCCGGCGAGCCGGGCCGAGGCGCGCGCCGACGCCGGACGGGTGTCCTCGGCGAGCAGCCGGTGGGCGAGGGAGAGCATGGCGTCGCCCGC
The DNA here is from genome assembly GCF_042802415.1 of Streptomyces sp. NPDC057486. Classification (NCBI taxonomy): domain Bacteria; kingdom Bacillati; phylum Actinomycetota; class Actinomycetes; order Kitasatosporales; family Streptomycetaceae; genus Streptomyces; species Streptomyces sp. NPDC057486. The sequence continues at coordinate 49,878 of NZ_JBHVEE010000054.1, forward strand.
GATGACGGCGGCCGGGACACCGAAGACCGTCCAGGCCGTGGGGCGGTGCCTGCGGGTCCGGTCCTCGTCGATGACATCGTCGTGCAGGAGGCTGAAGTTGTGGACCAGCTCCACGGCCACGGCTGCCCGCACCGCCCGCTCGGGGTCGCCGCCCACCGCCCTGGTCGCGGCGAGGACGAGCGCGGGCCTGATCGCCTTGCCGGCCTGCCCGCCGGCCGCGGAGCCGTCGGCGTGCTCCCAGCCGAAGTGGTACATCGCCACGCGCCGGATGGATCCGGGCAACGATTCGACTGCGGACCGCAGTTGTGGGTCCACGAGGTTCCGGGCGCATTCCAGGAGCGCCGCGGCCTCGTTGCCCTCGGTGGCGGCGTCCGTACTGATCATGGTCACAGGCTCCCCCTGGGGCATCCCCGGTCCGGGGTACGCCGGCTCGGGACACCCCGGTCAGGCGCACCCCGGACCGGGGCGTGGATGGTTTCGGTGAGTGGGTGGTTTCCACGGGGCATCGCGGCGGGGCACCCCGGTCGGCCGCACCCCGGGCCTGGGCGGTCACGGGCCGGGGCCGTCACGGGCCCGGCCCGGATCCTGACGGTCCGGGCCGGGCCCCCTGACCGTCAGCGCCAGCGGCTGACCTCGACGTTCTCCAGGACGCCCAGGGCGTCCGGCACCAGGACGGCCGCCGAGTAGTACGCCGTCACGAGGTACGAGATGATCGCCTGCTCGTCGATGCCCATGAACCGGACCGAGAGGCTCGGCTCGATCTCGTCCGGGATGCCGCTCTGCTGCAGTCCGATGACCCCCTGCTCGGCCTCGCCCGTTCGCATGCAGATGATCGACGTGGTGCGGGCGTCGGTGACCGGGATCTTGTTGCACGGGAAGATGGGCACCCCGCGCCAGGCGGGCACATGGTGTCCGCCGATCTCCGCACTCTCCGGCACCAGTCCGCGCTTGCTGCACTCGCGGCCGAAGGCGGCGATGGCCCGCGGGTGCGCGAGGAAGAGCTTCGAGCCGCGGCGGCGCGAGAGCAGCTCGTCCATGTCGTCGGGGCCGGGCACCCCGTCGTGCGGCTGGAGGCGCTGCCCGTAGTCGCAGTTGTTGAGCAGCCCGAACTCGCGGTTGTTGATCAACTCGTGTTCCTGGCGCTCGCGGAGCGCCTCGACCGTGAGCCGCAACTGCTGCTCGGTCTGGTTCATCGGCTGGTTGTAGAGGTCGGCGACCCGGCTGTGGACCTTCAGCACGGTCTGGGCGACGCTCAACTCGTACTCACGAGGGGCCGATTCGTAGTCCACGAACGTGTGCGGGACGACCGCCTCGCCGACATGGCCCGCGGAGAGGTCGATCTCCGCCTCGCCGTACTTGTTGGTGCGCTGGCGGGGGATGTTGAGCAGCCCGGCGAGATGCGTGCGGAGCGAGTCCGCCCGCTCGGCGAGGTTGAGCACGTCCGCCCGCCTCAGCGTGAGTACCGTGCACGCCGTGACGGCACGTGCGGTGTACTCCCAGACGGCGTCGCCCTCGATCAGAGCGTGGTCGCCGAAGTACGCCCCGTCGGCGTGCACCCCGAGCACGGTCTCGTCGCCGTACGGACCGGTGCCGACCTTCTCGACCTTGCCGTGCGCCAGCAGGAAGACGCGGTCCGCCGACTCCCCGGACGCGGCGATCACCTGTCCCGCGGCGATCTCGCGCTGTTCGCACCGGCGGGCCAGCTCCGCGAGCACCTCCTCGTCGGCGAAGTCCCGCAGCGCGGGCAGCTCGCCGAGTTCCGCGGGGATCACCGCGACCCGGTCACCGGTCTGCACGAAGGTCACCCGGCCGTCCCCGACCGAGTAGCTCAGCCGGCGGTTCACCCGGTACGTGCCGCCCTGCACCTGCACCCAGGGGAGCATGCGCAGCAGCCACCGCGAGGTGATCTCCTGCATCTGCGGAGCGGACTTGGTGGTCGTCGCGAGGTTCCGCGCCGCCGCCGTGCCCAGGCTCTGCTGCGGCGGTACCTGCGCGTTCTGAACCTCTTCACCAACGGACATCTGACGTCCTCTCGATCATCGGCTGACCTGCGTGAAAAGCCTTTCAGCATGGGGACACCGCACGCCATTACACAAAAGAGTGTGACTAATCGGGCTTTGGGCTGGGCACGACGCTCAGCGACGCCTCTGGAGCCGGATAACTTGCATCCTCAATGCAAGTTATCTAACGTGGCGGTCATGCGGCTGACGAAATTCACCGACGTGGCGCTGCGCGTGCTGATGCGCCTCGCCGTCGTGGAGAACGAGGATCCGCCGACCACCCGGGAGGTGGCGGCGACCATGCAGGTGCCGTACACGCACACCGCGAAGGTGGTCGCCCGGCTCCAGCACCTCGGCCTGATCGAGGCGCGCCGCGGCCGCGGCGGCGGGCTCGCCCTCACCGGAGCCGGCCGGTCCGCATCGATCGGCGGACTCGTCCGCGAGCTCGAAGGGCCCGGCGATGTCGTCGAGTGCGAGGGCAGCACCCCCTGCCCGCTGCGCTCGGCCTGCCGGCTGCGCGGCGCCCTGCGCCTGGCGGAGGAGGCCTTCTACGCCTCGCTCGACCCGCTCACCGTCGCCGAACTCGTCACCTCCCCCACCGGCCCCCTGCTGATCGGCATCAGCAGCAGCCGTCCCGCCGACTGAATCCCCCGCCGGGTACAGCCCGGCCTCACCTCTGCCCAAAAATAAGAATCTCAGATACCAATTCACCCTGAGGAGTCCGCCCGATGCTCTCCGAGTCGTCGACCGCCACCGTCCGTGCCACCCTCCCCGCCGTCGGCGCAGCCATCGGGGACATCGCCGATCTCTTCTACCGGAAACTGTTCGACGCCCACCCCGAGCTGCTGCGCGACCTCTTCAACCGCGGCAACCAGGCCTCCGGCGCCCAGCGTCAGGCCCTCGCCGGGTCCATCGCCGCGTTCGCGACCCAGCTGGTCGAGCACCCGGACACCCGTCCCGACGTGATGCTCAGCCGCATCGCCCACAAGCACGCCTCGCTCGGTGTGACCGCCGCACAGTACGAGGTGGTGCACACCCACCTCTTCTCCGCCATCGCCGAGGTGCTCGGTGACGCGGTCACACCGGAGGTCGCGGCCGCCTGGGACGAGGTCTACTGGCTGATGGCCAACGCCCTGATCGCCATCGAGGACCGGCTCTACGCCCAGCGGGGCCTCGTCGCCGGTGACGTCTGGCGCGAGTGGGAGGTGGTCGCGAGGATCGAGGAGAACGACGACGTCGCCACCTTCCAGCTCCGCCCGGCCGACGACGCGCCCGCCCCCGGCTTCCGGCCCGGCCAGTACGTCTCCGTACAGGTGGAACTGCCCGACGGAGCCCGGCAGATACGGCAGTACAGCCTTTCCGGCGGTCCCGGCTCCCGGCTGCACTCGATCACCGTCAAGCGGGTGCACGGCGACGGATCGCCCGACGGCGAGGTCTCGACGCACCTGCACGCCACGACCCGGGCCGGTGACCGGCTGCGTGTCTCCGCCCCGTACGGCGATCTGGTCATCGACGCCGTCGACGCCCCGCTGCTGCTCGCCTCCGCGGGCATCGGCTGCACCCCGATGCTGTCGATGCTGGAGCACCTCGCGGCGACCGGCCACCGGGCCCCTGTCACCGTCGTGCACGGCGACCGCTCCCCCGCCGACCACGCCCTGCGCACCGACCACGCGCAGCTCGCGGCCAAGCTCCCGGACGGCGCAGCACACTTCTGGTACGAGAACCCGGAGCCCGGCCACCCGGCCGACCGCACCGGACTGGTCGACCTGGGCAGCGTCACGGTCCGGCCCGGCACGCACGCGTACCTCTGCGGTCCGCTGCCCTTCATGCGGGCCGTACGCACTCAGCTGCTGGCCAAGGGTGTCCCGGCGGCCGACATCCACTACGAGGTGTTCGGCCCCGACCTGTGGCTCGCCCAGGGCTGAACCGCCGCGGGTGCTCGCGGAATTGACCGGATCGACTCGCACACCGCCCGAACGCAGGGCCCGGGAATGGCCCGGAGCCCTGCGTTCCGGTACAAGCGCTGCAAGGACTCGCACCCCCCACGCGCCCAAGGAGTCGGCCATGTCCTCACCCATGTCCGCGAGCACTTTCCTCGAAGCCCTGATGAACGAGGGGCTCACCGTCGTCCGGGTCGGCGACTGGCGTACGCACTACCGCAACCACAAGGGCCCCTGGGGACCCGTCAACGGCGTGATGATCCATCACACCGCCACCAGGGGCACCGAGGCCACCGTCCGCATCTGCCGTGAGGGCTACCCGGAGCTTCCCGGGCCGCTCTGCCACGGCGTGATCGCCAAGGACGGCCGGATCCATCTGGTCGGCTACGGCCGCACCAACCACGCCGGATTCGGTGACGACGACGTCCTGCGCGCCGTCGTCGCCGAGAAGCGCCTGCCGACCGACAACGAGGCCAACACCGACGGGAACAGGCACTTCTACGGCTTCGAGTGCGAGAACCTCGGCGACGGCAAGGACCCCTGGCCCGATGTCCAGCTGGACGCCGTCGAGAAGGCCGCCGCCGCCATCTGCCGCCACCACGGCTGGACCTCCCGGTCCGTCATCGGGCACAGGGAGTGGCAGCCCGGCAAGGTCGATCCGCGCGGGTTCACGATGGACTCCATGCGCGCCCGGATCCGCGACCGGCTGAAGTGACCCGCCCCCGCCCGAGGTCACCGGGCCGCCGGGCGACAATGGGCGCATGCCCTCCGACCCGCCCGCCCTCTCCCGGCTGCAGCCGGTGCTCCCGTCACCCCTGCAACCGGCCGAGGACGAGCGCTTCGCCCGGTGCGGCGTGCGGCTGCTGCTCAAACGCGACGATCTGATCCACCCCGATCTCCCGGGCAACAAGTGGCGCAAACTCTCCCCCAACCTGGCGGCCGCCGCCGGGCGCACCGTGCTGACCTTCGGCGGCGCGTACTCCAACCATCTGCGCGCCACCGCCGCCGCCGGCCGGCTGCTCGGCTTCCCGACCGTCGGCGTCGTGCGCGGCGACGAGCTGGCCGGCCGCCCGCTCAACCCGTCGCTGGCGCAGTGCGCGGCGGACGGCATGCGTCTGCGCTTCGTGGACCGCGCCACGTACCGCGCGAAGGCCGATCCAGCGGTCCTGGCGGGGCTGCTGAGCGGCTGCGGGGAGTGCGTCGTCGTCCCGGAGGGCGGCAGCAACGCCCTGGCCGCACAGGGCTGCACAGCGCTGGGGCGGGAGCTGCACGGCCGGGCCGACGTGGTCGCGGTGGCCTGCGGCACCGGTGGCACCCTCGCCGGTCTCGCCGCGGGCCTCGCACCCGGCCAGCGGGCACTCGGCATCCCGGTGCTGCGCGGCGGCTTCCTGGGGGACGCGGTACGGGAGCTGCAGCGGGAGGCGTTCGGCGGCCCGGCCGGGGCGTGGTCGCTGGACGAGCGCTTCGCCTTCGGCGGCTACGCCCGGACGACACCGGAGCTGCACGCCTTCGCCGACGACTTCGAGGACCGGCACGGGCTGCCCGTCGAGCGTCTCTATGTCGCCAAATTGCTCTATGGACTGATGACACTCGCCCAGGAGGGCGCGTTCGCTCCGGGCACCACCGTCGCCGCTGTCGTCACGGGTCAGCCCTGGGGGGCGCCGGACTCCTCCCGGTAGGCCGCCGCCTCCTCCAGGTCCAGCCGCCGCAGCAGGTTCCGCAGCATCTCGTCGTCGATCCGCCGCTCGTCCCGCAGCCGGACGAAGACGGCGCGCTCGGCCTCGATCATTTCGCCGGCCAGCCTCCGGTAGGTGTCGTCCGCCGACTCCCCGGTCAGCGGATTGGAGGCGCCGAGCCTCTCCCACACGGCGTTGCGGCGGCGCTCCAGGACGGCGCGGAGCCGGTCGGTGAGCGGTCCCGGCAGGCAGTTGCGCGGATCCTGGAGGAGCTCTTCCAGGCGCGCCTCGGCGGCCGCGGACGCCTCGCTCTGGGCCTGCGCCTCGGCCAGGGTCTCGGCCTGCGCGTCGCGCCCGGGGAGCTTCAGGACGCGCACCAGGACGGGCAGGGTGAGCCCCTGGATGACCAGCGTGCCGATGACCGTCGTGAAGGTCAGGAAGAGCACCAGGTTGCGGGCCGGGAAGGCTTCCCCGGAGGTCATCACCAGCGGGATGGAGAAGGCGATGGCGAGCGAGACGACGCCGCGCATCCCGGCCCAGCCGACGATCAGGGGCGCGGTCCAGTTGGTCCCGGGCTCGCGCTCCCTGATCCGTCTCGACAGCCACCGCGGCAGATACGTGGCCGGGTACACCCAGATGAAGCGGACCACGACGACGGCGAGGAAGACGGCAACCGCGTACCAAAGAGCCTCGGCGACGGCATAGGTGCCGAGCCCCTTCAGCACGAAGGGCAGTTGCAGTCCGATGAGTGCGAAGACCGCCGACTCCAGGATGAACGCGACCATCTTCCACACGGCCGCCTCCTGGAGCCGGGTCGCGAAGTCGACCTGCCAGGAGCGGTGCCCCAGATAGAGCGCCACGACGACCACGGCGAGCACTCCGGAGGCGTGCACGCGTTCCGCCGCCGCGTACGCCACGAAGGGGATCAACAACGACAGGGTGTTCTGCAGCAGGGCTTCCTTGAGGTGCGTGCGAAGCCAGTGCAGCGGCACCATCAGCACCAGGCCGACCCCGACACCGCCGACCGCCGCGACGAGGAACTCGCCGATCCCGGCGCCCCAGCTGACGCCCTCGCCGACGGCGGCGGCCAGCACCACCTTGTAGGCGGTGATCGCCGTCGCATCGTTCACCAGGGACTCGCCCTGCAGGATCGTCGTGACCCGGCTGGGCAGCCCGACCCGGCGGGCGATGGCGGCCGCCGTGACGGCGTCCGGCGGCGCGATGACGGCGCCCAGCACGAGCGCGGCGGTCAGCGGCAGGTCGGGCACGAGCCAGTACGCCAGCCAGCCGACCGCGAAGGTCGCGAAGAGGACGTAGCCGACGGAGAGCAGGGCGATCGGCCGGACATTGGCCCGCAGATCGAGGTACGAGCTGTCGACCGCAGCCGTGTAGAGCAGTGGCGGCAGCAGCAGCGGCAGCACGATGTGCGCGTCCAGGGTGTAGGTCGGCACCCCGGGCAGATAGGAGGCGAGCAGCCCCGCGGCGACCAGCAGCAGGGGGGCCGGTACCGGGGTGCGCCTCGCCGCGCCCGCGATCGTGGCACTGGCCGCGACCAGTGCCACCAACGGCAATGCATCCATCTCACGGTCCTCACATCCGTCGTAATCTGACAATCATGAGTGAGTGCCTGCACGTTCCCGAACTGCCCCGCCCCGAGCCCGTCCCGCTCAGCGAGACATGTCCCGAATGTCTTGCCGCGGGCACCCACCCCGTGCAACTGCGGCTCTGCCTGACCTGCGGCCATGTCGGCTGCTGCGACTCGTCGCCCCTGCAGCACGCGACAGGACACTTCAAGGAGACCGGCCACCCGATCATGCGGAGCTTCGAGGCGGGAGAGAGCTGGCGCTGGTGCTTCGAGGACGGTTCGATCGTGTGATGGCTGGGTACGTCAAACCGGCGCCGGTTCTTCGCAATTGACAGCCGCAGACCTCTAGCCACTGTGCGTGCTCATGGGTTTACCATGAGTGACAGTCATGGGATGGGGTTCCGGCGACACGGCATCATGGATCGCGATAGCGTCGCCGGACCAAGAACCGAAGACGTACCGCATGGCTCCGGGGCGCCCTCCCGGAACCTCGAATGAGTTTGTGCCACCTTGGAGGTGAGGGTGTCCCAGATCGCAGGCGAGCCCGGGAATCAGGACTTCGTGGAAGTCCGGCTGCCCGCTGCGGGTGCCTACCTGTCGGTGCTGCGTACGGCCACGGCCGGTCTCGCAGCGCGCTTGGACTTCACTCTCGACGAGATCGAGGATCTTCGTATCGCGGTCGACGAGGCCTGCGCGATCCTGCTTCAGCAGGCCGTGCCGGGCTCCGTCCTCAGCTGCGTGTTCCGGCTCGTCGACGATTCCCTTGAGGTGACGGTGGCCGCCCCGACGACGGACGGCCGGGCCCCGGAGCGCGACACCTTCGCCTGGACGGTGCTCTCCGCGCTGGCCGGCAAGGTCGACTCCACGGTCGCCGATGACCGTACGGTCAGCATCAGCCTGTACAAACAGCGCGGCGCGGGACCCGGGCCGGCGTGAGCGACGGGAACGGGGACGGTCCTGTGCGAGACGAGACGATCCGACCAGGGGTGGTGCGAGCAGCAGGCATCCCGGAGCAGCAGGCCATGCCCCATCCGGTGGACGGGGCGGACGGGCCGGTGGTCCGTACGGTCGCGGTGGAGCAGTCGCAGGCGGAGCGGGCAGGCCAGATGAGCGAGCACGGGCACCACGATCCACACGACCGCAGCGGGGCGCGGGCGCTCTTCTACGAGCTGCGGGAACTCCCCGACGGCTCGCCGGAGAAGGCCGAGCTGCGCAACCGGCTGGTGCGGATGCATCTCCCGCTCGTGGAGCATCTGGCCCGCCGGTTCCGCAACCGAGGCGAGCCGCTGGACGATCTGACCCAGGTCGCCACCATCGGGCTGATCAAGTCGGTGGACCGGTTCGACCCGGACCGGGGCGTCGAGTTCTCGACGTACGCCACGCCGACCGTCGTCGGTGAGATCAAGCGCCACTTCCGCGACAAGGGCTGGGCGGTCCGGGTGCCGCGCCGGCTGCAGGAGCTGCGCCTCTCGCTCACCACCGCCACCGCCGAGCTCTCCCAGCAGCACGGCCGGTCGCCGACGGTGCACGAGCTGGCGGAGCGGCTGGGCATCTCCGAGGAAGAGGTCCTGGAGGGCCTGGAATCGGCCAATGCGTACAGCACGCTGTCGCTCGACGTGCCGGACACGGACGACGAGTCCCCGGCGGTGGCGGACACGCTGGGCTCGGAGGACGAGGCGCTGGAGGGCGTCGAGTACCGGGAGTCACTGAAGCCGCTGCTGGAGGACCTGCCGCCCCGGGAGAAGCGCATCCTGCTGCTCCGGTTCTTCGGCAACATGACCCAGTCGCAGATCGCGCAGGAGGTCGGCATCTCGCAGATGCACGTCTCGCGTCTGCTGGCGCGCACGCTGGCGCAGCTGCGCGAGCGGCTGCTCGTCGAGGAGTAGCCGGACGGGCTGCCGGCGCTGTGCTTCAGCGGCCGTACGGTGCGCTTCCGCACCCGGCTGCCGACGTGCTGCGCCGCCAGGTCACGCCTCCGGCGTCGCGCCCGGTCCCCGGATGCCGAGCGCTTCCCGGGTCGCCGGCCTGGCGAGCTGGAAAAGCGCCGTCAGCGAAACCGCGGCGAGGACGATCCCGGCCGGGATCAGGGCGCCGTGCGACCGCAGCAGCGTCCAGGCCACCGGCAGCGCGATGATCTGCGTGATGAGTGCCGGGCCGCGGCTCCAGCTGCGGCGCCGCACCAGTCCGCGGGACGCGATCAGCGGGATCAGACCCAGGGCGATCAGAGTGAGCCCGCCCATCTCCGCCTGCTGCGGGCTCTCGGGCCGACCGAGCAGCCCCATGACCAGCATGTAGATCCCGCCGAGGGCGAGCGCCGCCCCTTCGAGGGCATTGAGCCCGGCCACGAGAGTGATCCTGGCCGGCTTCGTCGGCTCGGCCAGGGGCGACGAGGACGGCGTGTTCTGCTGAGTACTCACCCTTGCAGGTTGACATCCCGGCCCGCCGAAAGCGAAGCCGGGGTCCGGGCCGGAGTGCCGCACCCGAGCCCCTCGCAGCCGTGCCGTCACCCAACGTGAAGGGCGGGGGCGGGACTTCAGACGGGTACCGCACGGTAGGTAGTCTGGCGGCCATGCGCGCACTCCTCGTGGTCAATCCAGCTGCTACCACCACCAGTGCGCGTACCCGTGACGTGCTCATCCACGCGCTCGCCAGCGAGATGAAGCTGGAGGCGGTGACCACGGAGTACCGGGGGCACGCCCGGGACCTGGGACGGCGGGCCGCGGACTCGGACGACATCGATCTCGTCGTCGCCCTCGGCGGCGACGGCACGGTCAACGAGGTCGTGAACGGTCTGCTGCACCGCGGTCCCGACATCGACAACCTGCCGCGCCTGGCCGTGGTCCCCGGTGGCTCCACCAATGTCTTCGCGCGCGCCCTCGGCCTGCCGAACGACGCGGTGGAGGCGACCGGCGCCATCCTGGACGCGCTCGCCAACCGGACCGAACGCACGGTCGGCCTGGGGCTTGCGGCCGGCACGCCGGGCACCGAGGACGAGTCGGTCCCCGAACGCTGGTTCACATTCTGTGCCGGTCTCGGGTTCGACGCGGGCGTGGTCGGTCGCGTCGAACAGCAGCGCGAACGCGGGAAGCGGTCCACACATGCGCTGTACGTGCGCCAGGTGGTCCGCCAGTTCCTGGAGGAGCCGCACCGGCGGCACGGGGTGATCACGCTGGACGTCCCCGGCCAGGACCCGGTCACCGATCTCGCGCTCTCCATAATTTCGAACACCGCTCCCTGGACCTACCTGGGGAACCGCCCGATGTACGCGTCCCCGAAGGCGTCGTTCGACACGGCCCTGGACGTCCTCGGCCTGAAGCGCCTCTCCACTCCGGCGGTCGCCCGGTACGGCACCCAGCTGCTCACCTCGAGCCCCGAGAAGGGTCCGCACGGCAGGCACGCGGTTTCACTCCATGACCTCACGGACTTCACCTTGCATTCAAAGGCCCCACTGCCCTTCCAGATGGACGGTGACCACCTGGGCCTGCGCACGAGTGTGACGTTCACAGGCGTACGCCGTGCACTGCGTGTGATTGTGTGAGCGGAAGGAGCAAAAGTCCTTTAACTCGAACGTTTGGACTGGCTTCCACCCCATGGAAGTACGGCTGTGACCTAGCCGACACCGAGGAATCAAAAAAAAGTTTCCAGAAGGGGTTGTATCCGCCGCCGAGGTTTGCGAATCTCTACATGGCGATCGGGACGGCCCGCAACAACGGCCTCCACTGAGAGCCAGAACCCCTCCTCACTTGCACAGGACCACAACCAGTTCATCTGGGCGTCGGCCCATCACCTGTGGGGGGATTCGTGAAAGCGTTCACATTCACAAGCAACGTGTATGTAATACCAAGGAGAGGTAGCAGCCATGGACTGGCGTCACAACGCCGTTTGTCGTGAGGAAGACCCCGAGCTGTTCTTCCCCATCGGCAACACCGGTCCTGCGCTGCTGCAGATCGAGGAAGCCAAGGCCGTCTGCCGTCGCTGCCCCGTCATGGAGCAGTGCCTGCAGTGGGCGCTCGAGTCCGGCCAGGACTCCGGCGTCTGGGGTGGCCTCAGCGAGGACGAGCGCCGCGCAATGAAGCGCCGCGCCGCTCGCAACCGGGCGCGTAACGCCAGCGCCTGATTCGACGCCACCGCTACGAGCCTCAGTCAGGCGGCGCGTACAGAGCGTACGCACGAACCCGCCCCCCGAGTCGCAGCGCGCAGTACCCCAAAAGCGCATGCATGAAGCAGTGGGCCCGGACCGTGATCAAC
>NZ_JBHVEE010000055.1:0-59878 GCF_042802415.1 Streptomyces sp. NPDC057486
CTTCTGCGGTCCGGGCCCTTCCGTATGAGCCGGATCAGCTTGCGGCCTTCTTGGCCCCGGAGAACGCGGCGAACGCGGCGATCGCGATGAAGACGAAGGTGAGCGGGTCGGCGTCGGCCTTCCACGCCTCGTTCAGGAGGCCGAAGTGGTCGAAGAACAGCTCGGAGACGGTGACCGGGAGTTCCTTCGCGGCGATCATCGCCTCGCCGAGCAGCTGGCCGAAGTAGACGGAGACCAGGGCGATCACGGCGCTGAGGACCGGCAGTACGGGGTTGCGGCCGCCGACCTTGCCGGCCGCGAGGCCGACGAGGAAGCCGACACCCACGGCCGCGTAACCGATCTCGTGCTTCGTGGCGCCGATGATCGCGCCGTAGACGGCCGCGGCCACGACGGCTGCGACGACGCCGGCGAGCAGGCCGAGTCCGACGTTGTTGCGCGCGGCCGCCGGGGCCGGTGCGAACGGTACGTCGCCGAACTGGCCGGGCTGGCCCGGCTGCTGACCGGCGAACGGATTGCCGGTCGCGACGCCGGGCTGCCCCGGCTGCTGGCCCGCGAACGGGTTGCCGCCGGGCTGGGCGTCGTACGGCTGCTGCGGCTGGTTCGGCGGTGGCACGGGCTGGCTCATGGTGGGACTCCCCCTGGGACGGATGCGCACGACTGTGCGAGAAGTGACGCCGCAGGCTAGCAGTCGCCTGTGACATCGCCCACCGAAATCCTTGGGGAACTGCGCTCACAACCGGTGTGCGGCTCCGGCCGGGGTGGCGCCGCGTGTGTCCAGAAGGAGTTGGGCCTTCACGGCGAGGCCTTGGAGGTCGTACGTACGGTGGTGTTGCAGCAGCAGCGTCAGGTCCGCGCTCGCCGCCGCCTCGTACAGCGAGTCCGCGCGTGGGACGGGCCGTTCGTGTACCCGCCAGTCCAGGACGTGCGGGTCGTGGTAGCCGATCTGTGCGCCCATGTCCATCAGCCGCGTCGCGATCTCCCGGGCGGGGGACGCCTCCTGGTCGGCGAGGTCCGGCTTGTAGGTGACACCGAGGAGCAGGACCCTGGCGCCGCGGACGGACTTGCCGTGTTCGTTCAGCAGGGTCGCGCAGCGCTGGATCACGTAACTGGGCATCCGGTCGTTGATCTCCTGGGCGAGCGAGACCATCCGCAGAGGGTGGCCGGGGGTGCGGCTGTTGTACGGGAAGTAGCCCGGGTCGACCGGGGCGCAGTGGCCTCCGACGCCGGGGCCCGGGCGGAACGGCTCGAAGCCGAACGGCTTGGTCTCGGCGCACCGGATGACGTCCCAGAGGTCGACACCGAGGTCGTGGCAGAGCACCGCCATCTCGTTCACCAGGGCGATGTTGACGTGCCGGAAGTTGGTCTCCAGAACCTTCGTCATCTCGGCCTCGCGCGGCCCGCGGGCGCGTACGACCTTGTCGGTCAGCCGGCTGTAGAACGCGGCGGCCGATTCGGTGCAGGCGGGGGTGAGGCCGCCGATGACCTTGGGGGTATTGGCGTAGACATGGGCGCGGTTGCCCGGGTCGAGACGGCTGGGGGAGCAGGCGAGGTGGAAGTCGCGTCCGGCGCGCAGCCCTGAGCCCTCTTCGAGGAGGGGGCGCACGAAACTTTCGGTGGTGCCGGGGGGCACGGCCGATTCCAGCAGGACCGTGGTGTGCGGGCGGAGTCCGGCGGCGAGGGCGCGGGTGGCGTCGCCGACGGCGGTGAGATCGATGGTGCGGTCGGCGCCGAGAGGAGTGGGCGCGCAGATCACGGCGGTACGGACCCGGCCCAGCTCGGCCGGGTCAGTGGTGGGCCGGAAGCCCCTCGAGAGCATCCGGCGGATCTCCGAGGCCGTGAGGGAGCCTTCGACGGGGGTGCGGCCGGCGGAGAGCTCGGCGAACGGGCGTGGGTCGGTGTCGTAGCCGACGGTGTGGATACCGGCGGCGACGGCGGCTTGGGCGAGGGGCAGGCCGAGGTGACCGAGTCCGATGACGGCGAGGTCGGCGGGCATAGAAGTGGCCGTCCTTCCCTAAGACCATGAGAGCAGAAAGCGCAACCGCTGAGGACAGCGCAATGTCAGACTAGGCGTAAATATGACCTATATGTCGCATTGTGGGGGTCCCGTCGCCCGGGTGTTGTCCACAGGCGGTGGCTGAAGTCGCGGACCGCGGACAGAATCGAGAGGTGGGTACGGGAGCCCGACCCCCCGGTCGGACCGCAGCCCCGTGCCGGACCCACCCCGATCTACCGGGAGGCAGCAGTGAGGACAGCGACACTGGGACCTGCGGAGCGTGCCGAGGCGCTCGCCGCAATGGCCGAGCGCGAACTGGACGTGCTGGTCGTGGGGGCGGGTGTGGTCGGCGCCGGAACGGCGCTGGATGCGGCGACGCGAGGGCTCTCGACCGGACTGGTCGAGGCGCGCGACTGGGCGTCCGGCACGTCGAGCAGATCGAGCAAGCTGATCCACGGCGGGCTGCGCTATCTGGAGATGCTGGACTTCGCACTCGTGCGGGAGGCGCTGAAGGAGCGCGGACTGCTGCTGGAGCGGCTGGCCCCGCATCTGGTGAAGCCGGTGCCGTTCCTCTATCCGTTGCAGCACAAGGGCTGGGAGCGGTTCTACGCCGGTTCGGGCGTCGCGCTGTACGACGCGATGTCGGTGTCGTCGGGGCACGGCCGCGGGCTGCCCGTGCACCGGCACCTCTCCCGCCGCCGGGCTCTGCAGGTCGCGCCCGCGCTGAGGAAGGACGCGCTGGTCGGGGCTTTGCAGTACTACGACGCCCAGATGGACGATGCCCGCTACGTGGCGGCGCTGGTGCGCACGGCCGCCGGATACGGCGCGCAGGTGGCGAACAGGGCCCGGGTGATCGGCTTCCTGCGCGAGGGCGAACGGGTGGTCGGCGCGCGGGTGGAGGACGTCGAGGCGGGCGGGGAGTACGAGGTCAGGGCCAAGCAGGTGGTCAATGCGACCGGGGTGTGGACGGACGACACCCAGTCGCTGATCGGTGAGCGCGGGCAGTTCCACGTCCGGGCGTCCAAGGGCATCCACCTGGTCGTTCCGAAGGACCGTATCCACTCCTCGACCGGGCTCATCCTGCGGACCGAGAAGTCCGTGCTGTTCGTGATCCCGTGGGGCCGCCACTGGATCATCGGGACGACGGACACGGACTGGGACCTGGACAAGGCGCACCCGGCCGCGTCCAGCGCCGATATCGACTACCTCCTCGAACACGTCAACTCGGTCCTGGCCACTCCGCTGACCAGGGATGACGTCGAGGGTGTCTACGCCGGGCTGCGGCCGCTGCTGGCCGGTGAGTCGGACGCGACCAGCAAGCTCTCGCGCGAGCACACGGTGGCGCACCCGGCCCCGGGGCTCGTCGTCGTCGCCGGAGGCAAGTACACGACGTACCGGGTGATGGCGAAGGACGCCGTGGACGAGGCGGTTCACGGCCTCGACCAGCGGGTGGCCGACTGTGTCACGGAGGACATCCCGCTGCTCGGTGCGGAGGGCTACCGGGCGCTGTGGAACGCACGGGCGAGGATCGCGGCTCGCACCGGGCTGCATGTCGCTCGGGTGGAGCATCTGCTGAACCGGTTCGGGTCCATGACCGAGGAGATCCTGGAGCTGATCGCCGCCGATCCTTCGCTGGGCGAGCCGCTGCCGGCGGCGGACGACTATCTGAAGGCCGAGATCGTCTACGCCGCCTCGCACGAGGGGGCCCGTCACCTCGACGACGTCCTGACGAGGCGGACCCGGATCTCCATCGAGACCTTCGACCGGGGCACTCGCTCCGCGCGGATATGCGCGGAGCTGATGGCTCCGGTGCTGGGCTGGGACAAGGGGCAGATCGAGCGGGAGGTCGAGCACTACGAGAAGCGGGTGCAGGCGGAGCGGGAGTCGCAGCGTCAGCCGGACGACCTGACAGCGGACGCGGCACGGCTCGGGGCGCCGGACATCGTGCCGATCTGATGGTCCGGTCGTCGGTCCGAGCCGATCGGCGGCCCTTCAGGAGATGCGGTGACGATTCTGCCCCGCGGGGCAGAACTCGGCTTCGAGGAGCGCCGGTTCGAGGGTCGCTTCGGTCAGTGTGTCCGTGTTGATGCGGAACGTCAGGGTGTGTCGGCCGTCCCGGGTGACTGCGGTGCGGACATAGCTGCCCGCGATGTGGCCGTTGTGGCCCCAGACGGTCGAACCGCACGAGAGTTTCTGCGGATAGATGCCCATGCCGTAGACCCCGTGTGTCGTGACGGTGTTCAGCAGGGTGCTCAGCTGGGCGGGCGGCAGCAGGCGGCCGCCCAGGAGGGCTGCGTAGAAGCGGTTCAGATCGGCGAGCGTGGAGATCAGCTCTCCGGCGGCGCCCGCGGTGCGAGGATCGAGGACGGTGACATCGCGGAGGGTGCCGTCGGCCGGGTCGCGGGAGTAGCCGCGCCCGTGCGGGGAGGGCAGGTCGGTGCGGGCGCCGGGGAGCGACGTGCCGGTGAGATGGAGGGGTTTGATGATGCGGTGTCTGATCTCGGCGGCGTAGCTGTGTCCGGTGACGCGTTGAACGACCATGCCGAGCAGGACGTAGTTGGTGTTGGAGTAGGAGTAACTGCCGGTGGTGTTCGTGGGGCGGTGTGCCACGGCTGCCCGGATCGCGGCGATGGCGGAGACGGGGTGCGCGTCCGGGGCCGCTGCGTAGTCGTAGAGGCCGCTGGTGTGGGTGAGCAGGGCGCGCAGGGTGATGCGGCGGCCGTCGTTGCGGTGGCCGCGAACCAGCCCGGGCAGTTGGCTGTCGACGGTGTCGGACAGCTGCAGCCTGTGCTCCCGGGCGAGTTGGAGGACGACCGTCGCGACGAACGTCTTGGTGATGCTGCCTGCCCGGAACCGGTCCGCCGAGCGGATGCCGGGACCCGTGGAACGGTAGGTGGCGCGGCGGGCGGAGGAGGCGTCCCGGCTGAGAAGTGCCGCGGCCGGGGCGCCGCCCTCGGCGACGAGCCGGGGGAGGTACGCGGCTGCGGGCGTGAGGTGTGGTTCGCTGGGCAGGCTCGCTGTTCCGAGGCCGAACAGCGTGAGCACCACCAGGGTGGCGCGCAGCGCCCTGAGTGTCGGCATGGCAGGGAGTCCCTTCCTCCGGCCACATCATGACGGACCCCGGACCCGGCACCATGACCGGTCCCGGGGTGAGGGACAATGAACGCTCTGCCAGGGCGGGTTGATCGCAGAGGGGACGCATGTCGGAGGCGGAGCAGGCACGGGAGCCCCAACGGGACACGGATGGACGTCTCCTTGCGGGTAGGTACCGGCTCGGGGAGGTGCTCGGCCGGGGCGGTATGGGCACGGTCTGGCGTGCCGTCGACGAGACGCTGGGCCGCACGGTCGCGGTCAAGGAGCTGCGGTTCCCGTCGGCCATCGACGAGGACGAGAAGCGTCGGCTCATCACGCGCACACTGCGCGAGGCGAAGGCGATCGCCAGGATCCGCAACAACGGTGCGGTGACGGTCTACGACGTGGTCGACGAGGACGACCGGCCGTGGATCGTGATGGAACTCATCGAGGGCAAGTCGCTCGCCGAGGCGGTGCGCGAGGACGGTGTGCTGACGCCGAAGCGCGCGGCCGAGGTCGGTCTCGCCATCCTCGACGTGCTGCGTTCGGCGCACCGCGAGGGCATTCTGCACCGCGATGTGAAGCCGTCCAACGTGCTGATCGCCGAGGACGGCCGGGTCGTGCTGACCGACTTCGGTATCGCCCAGGTCGAGGGCGACCCGTCCGTCACGTCGACGGGCATGCTCGTCGGTGCACCGTCGTACATCTCGCCGGAGCGCGCCCGCGGGCACAAGCCGGGACCGCCCGCGGACCTGTGGTCGCTCGGCGGACTGCTGTACGCGAGCGTCGAGGGCTCCCCGCCGTACGACAAGGGTTCGGCGATCGCCACCCTGACCGCGGTGATGACCGAGCCGCTCGACCCGCCGAAGAACGCGGGCCCGCTGGAGGAGGTCATCTACGGCCTGCTCGCCAGGGACCCGGAGCAGCGGCTCGACGACGCGGGTGCGCGGGCCCTGCTCAACGACGTGATCCACGCCGCCGACAAGCCGGCCCCCGTGGTGCCGCCGCCGGCCGACTCCACCCAGGTCATGGCGCTGCCCGGAAGCGTCGTCGCTCCCCGTGCCAAGGGGGCGTCGAAGCCCGGTGAGGCGGCGGAGGGCGCCCGGGACCGGCTGCGCGGTGCGCTGCGTTCCGTGCGGAACGCGAAGGCCGCGCCCGGAGCGGGCGCGGCTGTCGCCGCTCCTGTCTCCGCCGAGCCCTCTGCCGTTTCCACGACTCCGGCCCGGCCCGAGGTTCCGGCGGCCTCCGCCTCCGGGGGTGTACCGCCGCAGCGTCCGGGCGGCTCGTCCAGCAGTCCGGTCCGTGCGCCCCTCACGGACGTGGTGCCCCGTCGCACCCTGGCGATCATCGCTGCTGTCGTCGCGCTCGTCGTGCTCGGCACCGTCCTGGCGCTCTCGCTCGGCGGGGACGACACGGACAACCGGAGCAGCGGTTCCGGCAAGGGTGACACGGCGGCCTCGGCGGGGGCTTCCGCGAGTGCCGGCTCCGGCAAGGACCAGGGGCAGAACGCCGATCAGGGCGAGGGCAAGGACAACGGCAAGAGCAAGGACGACGACTCGGGCAAGGGGTCGGACGACTCCGAGCCCAAGGGATCGGACTCGGGCAAGGCGGGCGCGCTGCCCGACGGCTACAAGAAGGTCACCGACAAGCGGTTCCACTTCACGATGGCGATGCCCGAGAACTTCACGCCCTACAAGATCGCGGGCGCCAACTCCGGCCGGATCTACGCCGTGAACGGCGGCTACCCGCGCGTCCAGGTCGACTACAACAGCTCTCCCAAGGACGACGCCGCCGCGGCCTGGAACGCGGCCAAGGGCTATATCGCGGCCACCAGCAGCGGTTACCGGCACCTCGGGATCAAGACGGTCGAGTTCAACGGCTATCCGACCGTCGCCGACTGGCAGTTCGAGCGCAATGAGAACGGGCAGCGGAGCCGCGTGCTCAACCGGGGCTTCAAGGTCGACGCCACGCACGGCTACTCGATCATGGTGAGCTGCAAGGCGAGCGAGTGGAACGGCGAGGCGTGCCGGACCGTGCGTGAGACGGCGTTTGCCACGTTCCGGCCCAAGGACTGAGCGGCGGGTTGCCTCGACCCTGCCGCGCGGCCCGCACTTGCCACGTATCGTGAGAGGCCGAGGACCGTACGCAGCCATAACCGTAGGCGAATTGCACAGTATGTGACCGCAATTGACGGTTGTTGCGGTCTCCGTGACCGGGGGACAGCGCGCTCTGGGGAGGCGTCGTGGACGACTATGCGGGTCGGGTGCTTGCCGACCGCTACCGCCTGCCGCTGCCGCCTTCCGACGAGTACGAACCGGTCGAGACCCGGGCGTTCGACACGTACAGCGGACAGGAAGTCCGGGTGCGGCAGGTGCCGTTGCCGGAGGTCGTGGACGCCGAGGTGCTCGAGGGGGACGGGCCGCCGCCGGCGGTGCGTCGGTCCGGCGGGCGTACGGCGCACCGGTCCACGGACCCCGCGGTCCTGCGCGCGATCGAGGCCGCGCAGGCCGCGGCCCAGGTGCCCGACCATCCGAGGCTCGATCAGGTCTTCGACGTGTTCGCCGAGGACGGATCGCTCTGGATCGTGAGCGAACTGGTCGCGGCCCGTCCGCTGGCCGCGCTGCTCGCCGAGCGGCCGCTGAATCCGTACCGGGCCGCCGAGATCGGCTCCGATGTGCTGACGGCCGTGCGCGTGCTGCATGCGCACGGCTGGACCCACCGGAACATCACCGTCCGTACGGTGCTGATCTGCGACGACGGACGCGTCATGCTGACCGGCCTGGCGGCCGGGGCGGCGGAGGAGGCGTTGTGCGGGTATGTGCCGACGCCGCAGCCCGAGGACGGGTACGGGCGGCCCGCGCTCGAGTCGGGCCCGACCGGTCCGTACGTACCACCCGCCGAGCCCGCCGAACGAGCCGGACCGCCCGGCCCCGTCGAGCTGCCGTCCTCGCGCGGCCCGGCCAGTGAGCTGGAGGCCGTACGGTCGCTGCTGCACCCCGACGCGGCCGCCCCCGGCACGGACGGGTCCGCGCAGCTGCGGGCCGCGCGCGCCGGAGCCATCGCCGCCTACCGCGCGGGCGCCCGCGCCGCCGCACGCGTCAGCGAGGACCAGCGAAACGCCCGGACGGGCGAGCCGGAGGAAACGGACCGGACCGGCAGCCTCCCCGTTCAGCGCCACGGACCGCCCGACACCGGCCGCACGCAGGTCACGGACAGGTGGGGCCCCACCGCGACGGACCCGTACGACGACGAGGGCGACGAGGACGACGAGGACGACCCCCCGTACGGCAGCGACGGTCGTGACGGCGGTGAGGGGGGCCACCGTGGCGAGGGGCCGCCCGACCGGCGGATGAACCTGATCGGCTCATGGGGCGACGGCGCCGACTTCGGACGCCCTGTCCCCGCGGGCGGCTCCGGCGAGGACGCCCTGCGCGCCGACGCCCGTCGCGACGGCAACCCCGCATCTCAGCAGCAGGAGCACCATCAGCAGTCCGCCTCCGGCCGCTGGGACGACATCGTCGCGGGTGGCCGGGGAGCCCCCGCCTACCGCGGCCCCGCCACCACCCTCGCTGCCGAGCGCGCCCGGCAGGCGCGCATCGCCGTCGTCGGCGCCGTCACCGAGCGCTGGGCACCCGAGCAGGCCGGACCGGTGCACGAGAACTGGCAGCTGGCACCGCCCATCGGTCCCGCCA
This sequence comes from Streptomyces sp. NPDC057486, assembly GCF_042802415.1. NCBI lineage: Bacteria > Bacillati > Actinomycetota > Actinomycetes > Kitasatosporales > Streptomycetaceae > Streptomyces > Streptomyces sp. NPDC057486. Next base: position 8,758 of record NZ_JBHVEE010000055.1, read on the forward strand.
CCGACCTCTGGGCGCTCGGCGCCCTGCTCTACCGCGCCGTTCAGGGCCACGCACCGTACCCCGAGGAGAGCGCGGCCGAGCTCGTCCAGATGGTCTGCGGCGAGCCGCCCGCCTTCGCCGAGGAGTGCGGCCCGCTGCGCCCGGTCGTGGAGTCGCTGCTGCGCCAGGACCCCACCGAACGCCCGGACTTCGAGGAGCTGCGCGGCTGGCTGCGCTCCCTCGTCCGGTCGGCGCCCGAGCCCGAGGCCGGTCTCGATGTCGTGCCGCTGCCGTCCGTCGACGGCACCCGGCTGCCCGTCGTGCGCCGCCGGGGCGAGCTGGTCCGCAGGCGCCGCGGCCGCATGGGCAGCGCCTCCGCGCACGGCCGCCACCGCCAGACGAGGGAGCGGCCCGAGCGGTACGAGAGGCCACGGCCGTCCCGCGAGCCCAAGGGCCCCAAGGCGCTGCGCACTCCGCCCCGCCCCCGGCAGGGCGAGGGGCGTGCGCCGCGACGGCTCGGACGGTTGCTGCTCGTGCTGATCCTGCTGGGCATGGCCGCCGCCATCGCGTACGCCGTGATGTTCATGCCCAAGGCGGACGGCGGTGCCGGGCCGGGCGCCCCCTCCGGCTCCAAGGGTTCGGCCCCGGCGTCCGCGGACACCGGCTCCCCCGACTCCTCCGACGGGAAGCCCCCGGCACGGTCCGAGCCGCCGTCACCGTCCGGGTCGCCGGGTGCGGAGCAGCCGCAGACCAGCCGCTCGGCCGTCGCGCTCGCACCCGGTTACACCCTGCGCAAGGACGCCGAGGGCTTCGAGGTCGGCGTGCTCAAGGGCTGGCAGCGCAGCGCCGGTGGCGCCGACCGGCAGGTCAGGTACGGCAGCGACGGGTTCAGCCTGCTGGTCGTGCCGGGCCGCGACACCGTGAAGGCGAACGGCAGTGACCCCCTCGTCTACCAGAGCGAGAAGGAAAGGGAGTTGCAGCCCTTCCGGGACTCCAGCTGGTCGTCGGCGACCGGGTTGCGCCGTATCGACGTCGGCCGACAGGCCATGGCGGAAGGCCAGTTCACCTGGCAGGACGGGACCGGGCGCGAGGTGTACGTCCGCAACCTCGCGATGATCGTCGACGGCCGCTACCACGTCATTCAGGTCATCGGCCCGGAGAACGAGCGGGACAAGGTGACCGCCGTCTATGAACAGGCCATCGCCTCGTACCGCGTGAACTCCTGAGCAACCGCCAGGAGAAGGGCGCCCGCGCGACAAGCATCACAGTGCGGTTTCGTGGGCGGTGCGAGGTTCCGTGGCCGTACTCCCCCTCCGTAACCTGACATCCGAAGGAAACGGGGGCGGGGAATCGTGGAGCAATCACAAGGTACGGACGCGGGGCTGGTACTGGCCGGAAGATACCGGCTCGGTGAGGTTCTGGGGCGCGGCGGCATGGGCAAGGTGTGGCGCGCCCATGACGAAGTGCTGCATCGCACGGTCGCCGTCAAGGAGTTGACCGCCGGGCTGTACGTCGCCGAGGCCGACCGGGTCGTGCTCCATGCCCGGACCCAGAAGGAGGCCCGTGCCGCGGCCCGCATCACCCATCCCGGCGTGGTCACCGTCCATGACGTGGTCGAGTACGACAGCAGGCCCTGGATCGTCATGCAGTACGTCGACGGGCCGTCACTCGCCGACGCGGCCAAGGAAAGTGGCGAGATCGCGCCGCGCGAGGCGGCCAGGATCGGCCTCCATGTCCTGAGCGCACTGCGCGCCGCGCACAGCGCCGGTGTGCTGCACCGGGACGTGAAGCCCGGCAACGTACTCCTCGCCCGTGACGGGCAGGTGCTGCTCACCGACTTCGGTATCGCCGCCATAGAGGGCGACTCGACCATCACCAGGACCGGTGAACTCGTCGGGTCCATCGACTATCTGGCGCCCGAGCGGGTACGCGGCGGCGATCCCGGTCCCGCCTCCGACCTCTGGTCGCTCGGCGCCACGCTCTACTCCGCGGTCGAGGGACGCTCGCCGTTCCGCCGTACGTCCCCGATCTCCACCATGCAGGCCGTCGTCAGCGAGGAACCGCCGCCGCCCGCCCGGGCCGGCGCGCTCGGCCCGGTGATCGTCGCGCTGCTCCGCAAGGACCCGACGGACCGGCCCTCGGCGGCCGAGACGGAACGGATGCTGCTGGACGCGATGGAGGGGCGGGAGCCCCGGGCGGCGCAGGCGTTCGTACCGACGCAGCGAGTGCCCGAGGAAGCCCTGCGGGCGACGGACCCGGGTGGGACGGGGCCCGCAGGTACCGGGACGGAGGCACTCGGCCCCGTACCGCAGTTCACGGCCGCCCCGGTGACCCGCCGCAGCCGCGGCCGGTGGCGTACGACGGTCGTGGTCATCGCGCTCGCCGCGCTGGTCGGTGGCGGCGCCGGGCTGGCCGCGATGAAGTTCGGCGGGAGCTCCGGGACGGGCGGCACGGGCGGCGGGGCGATCCGTGCGACGAACACTCCGCCGCGCACCTCGTCCCAGGATCCGGGGCCCGGCCACTCCGCCAAGGCAGTGCCCGACGGCTGGCACCCGGTGACCGACCCCGAAGGGTTCGGTCTGGTCGTCCCCGACGGCTGGGAACGCCGGGTGGACGGCCAGAACGTCGACTACACCCCGGACGAGGGCGAGCACTACATCCGGATCAGCGTCGACCCGGAGCCCGACTTCGACAACCCGTACATGCACATGGTGGACCTGGAGAAGACGCTCACCGAGCGGCTGCCCGCCTATGAGCGCAAGACACTCCACTCCAACGTCTACCGCGATCGTCCCGGCTCCCTCTGGGAGTTCACCTGGACCGAGTCCAAGGACCACCCCGGCCCGCGCCACGCGATCGACCAGATGTACTTCGCGGAGGACGGCGGCCCGGAGTACGCGTTGTACATGTCGGGTCCGGCGGAGGACTGGGACACGACGCGGGACCAGTTCGACACGATGCTGCGGGGCTGGCGCGCCCCGGGTGACGCAGGCTGACGGTGCCTGGGCGTGCGGCATGACGAGCGCACGGAAAACCAGGGGGAGCAGGCGGCGCGGTGGCCGGGAGCCGCCCCAGGATCGTGCGCAGGCTCGGGCACACGAGGATCCGTCGGCCGGGGCCACCGGGTCGCGGGCCGGGATTGATGCGGATCGCCGACGCGTTCGACGCGGCACCGGACTCTTCCACCGCGGCCCGCCGAGGACTACGTTCCGCTGCCGCAGTTGTTCGGCCAACGGCCGGCCGGCCCGTCCGGCTCGGCAGATAGGCCCTGATCAGCAAATATGCAGCCAGTGATCGCTGGCTCGATTTGTAGGGACTGTGAAAACCTGTTACCGGCGGGTACCCAAAGTGTCCGGCTGGACATACTCTCGCCCCATGACGGACTCGCAGGCCTCTGTGGCCCACCTTGGTTCGAACCCTGTGGCCGCCGCTCCCGCAGGCGCGCGCACAGCCGCCGATGTGGTGACGCCCGAGGTGGTCGCCCAGTTGACCCGTGGCGTCGTCGGCTCCGGCCGCACCGCGAACCACACCCCCTTCACCGGGGAGAAGCTCGCCGACCTGCCGGAGTCCACCCCCGAGGACGTCGCTGAAGCCTTCGCGCGGGCCCGCGCCGCCCAGCCCGCCTGGGCCGCCACCCCCGTCCGGGCCAGGGCCGCCGTCCTGCTCCGCTTCCACGACCTCGTACTCCAGCGCCAGGCCGAGGTCCTCGACCTCATCCAGCTGGAGACCGGCAAGGCCCGCCTGCACGCCCACGAGGAGATCCAGGCGGTCGCCGTCGCCGCCCGGCACTACGGGCGCAAGGCGTCCTCGTATCTGAAGCCGAAGCGGCACACCGGTGTCGTACCGACGCTGACCAAGGTCACCGAACTGCGCCAGCCGCGCGGCGTCGTCGGCCAGATCGCGCCGTGGAACTACCCCTTCGAGCTGTCCGTCGGCGACGCGCTGCCCGCGTTCGTCTCCGGCAACGCCCTCGTGATGAAGCCCGACACGGAGACCGCGCTGACCGCGCTCTGGGCCCGTGACCTGCTGATCGAGGCCGGGCTGCCCGCCGAGGTGTTCCAGGTCGTCCTCGGTGACGGACCGGTCGTCGGCCCCGAGGTCGTCAAGCACGCCGACTACGTCTCGTTCACCGGCTCCACCCGTACCGGCCGTGAGGTCGCCCAGGGAGCCGCCGCCCGCCTGGTCGGCGTCTCGCTGGAGCTCGGCGGCAAGAACGCCATGCTCGTCCTGAAGGACGCCGACGTGGAGAAGGCCGCCGCGGGCGCCGTCCGCGCCTGCTTCTCCTCCGCCGGACAGCTCTGCATCTCCATCGAGCGGCTGTACGTCCACGAGTCGGTCGCCGACGATTTCGTGGCGCGGTTCGCGGCCCGTACCAAGGCCATGCGGCTCGGCAGCTCCCTCGCGTACGGCGCCGACATGGGTTCGCTCGTCGGTGAACGCCAGCTGGAGACCGTCACGCAGCATGTCGCGGAGGCCGTCGAGAAGGGCGCCACACTCGTCGCGGGCGGCGTCGCCCGCCCCGACATCGGCCCGCTGTTCTACGAGCCGACCATCCTCGACGGCGTCGAGGCACCGATGGCCGTCTGCACCCAGGAGACCTTCGGCCCGGTCGTCTCCATCTACCGCTTCTCCGACGAGGACGAGGTCATCGCCCTCGCCAACGCCACCCCGTACGGCCTGAACTCCAGCGTCTGGACCAAGGACTCCCGGCGCGGCCACCAGGTCGCCGCCCGGCTGCGGACCGGCACGGTCAACATCAACGAGGGGTACGCCCCCGCGTACGGCAGCGTGCAGTCCCCGATGGGCGGCATGAAGGACTCCGGTCTCGGCCGGCGGCACGGCTCCGAGGGCATCCTCAAGTACACGGAGGCCCAGACCGTCGCCCAGCAGAGGCTGATCCCGCTCGCCCCGTCCTTCGGGATGGACGACGAGAAGTACGCGGCGTTCATGAGCCGCAGCCTGAAGGCGATGAAGGCGTTCCGCCTGCGCTGACCGCGTCGCACCGCAGCACGTTCTGTCCTTTTCGCACCGAGGAGAGCCATGTCCCAGGACAGCCCTGCCCAGAATCAGGCCGGACCGGCCGATGAGACCGACGACGCGGCGTACGACTACGACGTCCTCGTCGTCGGCTCGGGCTTCGGCGGTGCGGTGTCCGCCCTGCGGCTGAGCGAGAAGGGGTACCGGGTCGGGGTCCTGGAGGCGGGCCGCCGCTTCACCCCCGGCACCCTCCCCAAGAACTCCTGGGACATCAAGAACTACCTGTGGGCCCCCGCCCTCGGGCTCTTCGGCATCCAGCGCGTGCATCTGCTCGGCAAGGTGATGGTGCTCGCCGGGGCGGGCGTCGGTGGTGGCTCCCTCAACTACGCCAACACGCTGTACGTCCCGCCGGCGCCGTTCTTCGAGGACCGCCAGTGGGCTTCCATCACCGATTGGCAGGACGAGCTGGCGCCGTACTACGACCAGGCCAAGCGGATGCTCGGGGTGCGGCTCAACCCCACGATGACCCCGTCCGACGTCCATCTGAAGGCGGCCGCGCAGGCCATGGGCGTCGGCGACACCTTTCATCTCGCCCCGGTCGGTGTCTTCTTCGGCGACGGCAAGGACGCCGACGGCGCGGCGAGAGCGAAGCCCGGCGGAACGGTCGCCGACCCGTACTTCGGCGGCGCGGGCCCCGCCCGCAAGGCCTGCACCGAGTGCGGCGAATGCATGACGGGCTGCCGCCACGGTGCGAAGAACACCCTCAACGAGAACTACCTCCACCTCGCCGAGAAGGCCGGAGCGGTCATCCACCCGATGACCTCCGTCGTCGCGATCACGGACGCCCCGGAGGGCGGGTACCACGTCACGACCGTCCCGACGGACCGCCGGAAGAAGGGCAGGCCGACACTGCTGCGCGCCCGCCAGGTGGTCGTCGCGGCGGGCACGTACGGCACCCAGACCCTGCTCCACACCATGAAGGACACGGGGTTGCTGCCCCGGCTCTCCGCCAGGCTCGGCGAGCTGACCCGTACCAACTCCGAGGCGCTCGTCGGTTCCCAGACCAGCGACCGCCGCTACCGAAAGAAGCACGGCACCGCGAAGGCCGACTTCACCCAGGGCGTCGCCATCACGTCCTCGATCCACCCCGACGAGAACACCCACATCGAGCCGGTCCGCTACGGCAAGGGTTCCAACGCCATGGGCTCCCTGTCGATCCTCCAGGTCCCGTACGGCAGCCGCCGGGTGCTGGGCTGGCTCGGCAACATGGTCAAGCACCCGACCCTCGCCGTCCGGTCGCTCTCCAACCGTCGCTGGTCCGAGCGGACCATCATCGGTCTCGTCATGCAGTCGCTGGACAACTCCCTGACGACATACCGCAAGCCCAGCGGTATCGGAAAGGGCCTGCTCACCGCCCGGCAGGGGCACGGGGCGCCCAACCCCACCCAGATCGAGGAGGCGACGCGCAGCGCCTCGTTGCTCGCCGACGAGATCAACGGCTTCGCCGGATCGAACGTCGGCGAACTGATGGGCACCCCGCTCACCGCGCACTTCCTCGGCGGCTGCCCGATCGGTGCGAGCGCGGAGGACGGGGTCATCGACCCGTACCACCGGCTGTACGGGCACCCGGGCATCTCGGTCGTGGACGGCTCGGCGGTCTCCGCGAACCTCGGCGTCAACCCGTCGCTGACCATCACCGCGCAGGCGGAGCGGGCCATGTCGTTCTGGCCCAACAAGGGCGAGGCGGACTCGCGTCCGGCGCAGGGCGAGGCGTACGAGCGGCTGGCCGCGGTCGAGCCGAAGGCACCGGCGGTGCCGAAGGAGGCGTTCGGCGCGCTGAAGCTGCCGTTCCTGGGCCTGCCGACGGTCCCGCCGAAGAAGAAGCGCTAGGTGTATGTCGGAAGTCCCGCCGTCCGCCCGAAGGGTGGGCCCGGCGGCGTCCGGTGCGTGCGATCGCACGGTGGAGGGTCGTCCTCGTACCGGACGTACTCGGGCGGGCCCGACAACGCGGCGAGCGTGCGTGCCGGGCGTCGCGGGGCAGGCGGGACTTCCGACAGCCCCAGGGCCTCTCTGTCGGACCGGGCCCGATCAGGACAGCGGAAAGGGGCTGCACCCCCCTCCGAGTGCAGCCCCTCACGCCTACCGGTGACGTCGCCCGTTACGCGGCGGTGTCACCGTTCCTGCGGCGTCGCACGACGAACATCGCACCGGCGCCGAGCACTACGGCCGCGCCGCCCGCGAGGGCGAACATCGGCACTGCGGAGGACGAACCGGTCTCGGCGAGCGTGCCGGAGACCTGGCCCGTGGTGTTGGAGGACGGCTTCTCGGCCGGGACCGGAGCGGTGCCGCCGGTCTGCGGCGTCGAACCGCTGCCGCCGGACTTCACGATCTGGAACTTGTACGCGACGTCGCTGACGCCCATGCAGTCCTCGTCGCCGATGTACAGACCGGCGCCGAGGGTGAAGCCGGCGCCGACCGGGGCGGTCGACTTCACATTGATGCGGAGCGGGATGTCGACCTCGTAGCCGGCCTGGATCTCGTCGGACTGACCGACGTAACCGACCGCGCGGCCGCCCTCGCTGAGGTCCTCCCACGTGTGGGTGTCCGGGTCGAGGGCCTGGAGGCTGACCTGCTTCGACTTGAAGAGGTTGTCGCCGTCCTTGTCGGAGGAGGCGCCCGCGAAGTAGTCGATCTCGCGCACGGTGGTCTTCGACGAGTTGTAGACGTTCATCTTGAACTTGTGCCAGCCGCTGCCACGGGCGATCTTGCCGGGCAGTCCGTTGATCGAGATGTCCAGGTCGGACTTCTCGCACTCGGTCGGCTCCTGCGGGTCCTCGGACTCGGACGGCGTGCCGGAGGGCGTGTTGGAGGGCGTGCCGGACGGGGTGGCTCCGACGTTCGCGGAGGGCGTGCCGGACGTCTCGGCGGCGGGCTCGTCCGTCTCCTTCACGGGCTTGTCTGTCTCCTCGGCGGGCGAGGAGGTGTTCTCGGCGGGAGCCGTGGTGGTGACCTCGTCGGACGGCGTACTGCCGGGCGTGGTCTCGGTGTTCCCGGTCGGCTCCGGGGTCGTCGACTCGACGGTGGTGACGGTGTCGTCGGCGAACGCGACCGGGGCGGCCAGGATGGCTGCGGGTGCTATGACTGCGGTGGCGGCGGCCACCGCCATGGCGCGGCGAAGCTTCATGAAGACCTCAGAAGTCCGGGTGTACCGCTGTGGCCGCGGCACGAGGGGCTGGACGGACCTTCCGCGGTGGGGTCACGGGTGGGGCCGTTGTTCTGCATGCATGACCAGCCACCCGCCGTAATGGTTGTCCAGGTGTTCACAGAATCTTTATGTGACGCGTGTCACACATGTTCTGCCGTGCCTCCGTGGCCTGCGGAAATCTGTCGCCGCTCCATGGCCGAGGGCCCCGCGGTCCGGTGTGAACCGGTCCACGGGGCCCTCGGTGATCAGCACCGACGTCAGGGCCGCGCCGGTGCCGAGAGGCGGCGCCGGGGGGTGGCGCCGCGGGAAGGTGGTGCGTCGGGCCGGCGCCCCCGGCGCGCGGGGGCGCGTACGAGGTGTCGACCCACGTCGTGAGTGGTGCGACATGGGGGACTTGCCCCTTGCGTCGTGCGGGATCGGCTGCGTCCCGCGCAACCGTTTCGACCGGATACGGTCGGCTCCGGGCGTCCCCGGAGCCGACCGCTCTTGGGGTGACCGGGCTGCTGTCCCCTGCCGACCGGTCACGCACGCTGGGGCGCGGTCCCACGGCGTACCTGCAGTACGCCACACGCTCCAGCGGAGCCACGCGTGGTTTCTTCCTGAGCCGCCCCTGGCTGGCACGGACACCGGGACCAACGAAGCCACCGAGGTCCCGGTCACGCGCCGTACGGGTGAGAGTCGGTCCGAACGCAGATACGCCTCCGGAGTCACCGGATCCCCCGTCGGCCGCCGCGCGCCCGGCCTGCGGGTGGGTTGCGCGCGGCCGTCCTGCGGAAGTCACACGCGGCCGCGGCACAGCTCCAGCAGCGTCATGGCGAGTGAGGTGCCGGGCTTGCCGAGCGCCTTCCGGTACTGGCCGAGGATCTCCATCTCGCGGGAGAGGTTGACCCGGCGGCCGCCGGAGGTGATCCGCGCCTCCTGGATGACTGCCGAGACGGCCATCCGTTCCTGGACGAGCCCGATGATCCGGTCGTCGAGGGCGTCGATGCGCTCGCGGGCGTCACCGATCAGCTCGGCGGCCTCATCGGTGTTCGCACCGGTCCTCTCGATGAGGGTCTTCGCGGCGGCGGTGCTGTTGCTCATGGTGTGACTCCTGGGGGATGTGGTCCCCGGAGCGGTCGGGCCCCGAACGCAGAACGCCCCGGGCCTGTCGGCCCGGGGCGCCTGGAACGTTGCTTGTCAGTTGCTCAAGCAGCACGACCATGGCAGCCGGCGGGCCGGATGCCATAGGTAAAGACGAAGGTCGTGTGCTGACGCATGGGCCCAGTATGGACCCGCGCCGGGCGGTGGGCCAACGCGGGGCCGGATGCTGAGACGCCGCCGTCGGGGCGGTCGCGGGCCCCGTCCCGGCCGACGCCCGGAGGGTCTCCGCCCGCACCCGGGAAGACGCAGAAAGAGGTACTCCTCGCAACCCCGGTAGAATCGGAAACCGACCCCCCCTCTCACCGCCGGAAGGCCGCCCCCGTGCCAGCAGCACCCCCCGCCGCCCCCGACACCACGCCCGACGTGGTCCTTGTTGTCGACTTCGGCGCGCAGTACGCCCAGCTCATCGCCCGACGCGTCCGTGAGGCCCGGGTCTACAGCGAGATCGTCCCGTCCACGATGCCGGTGGCCGAGATGCTGGCCAAGAACCCCCGGGCGATCATCCTGTCCGGCGGCCCCTCCTCGGTGTACGCGGAGGGTGCGCCCAGCCTCGACCGTTCGCTGTTCGAGGCCGGGGTCCCGGTCTTCGGCATGTGCTACGGCTTCCAGCTGATGGCCACCACCCTCGGCGGCACTGTCGACGACAACGGTGCCCGTGAGTACGGCCGCACGCCGCTGACGGTCTCCAAGACCGGCTCCACGCTCTTCGAGGGCACGCCCGCCGAGCAGTCCGTGTGGATGTCGCACGGCGACGCCTGCTCCGCCGCCCCCGAGGGCTTCACCGTCACCGCGTCCACGGACGTCGTACCGGTCGCCGCCTTCGAGAACGACGAGAAGAAGCTCTACGGCGTCCAGTACCACCCCGAGGTCCTGCACTCCACGCACGGCCAGCAGGTCCTGGAGCACTTCCTCTACCGCGGCGCGGGCATCGAGCCGACCTGGACCACGACCAATGTGGTCGAGGAGCAGATCGCGCTGATCCGCGAGCAGGTCGGCACCAAGCGCGCCATCTGCGGTCTCTCCGGCGGCGTGGACTCCGCGGTCGCCGCGGCCCTCGTCCAGAAGGCCATCGGCTCCCAGCTGACCTGCGTGTACGTGGACCACGGTCTGATGCGCAAGGGTGAGAGCGAGCAGGTCGAGAAGGACTTCGTGGCCTCCACCGGCGTCCAGCTGAAGGTCGTCGACGCGGAGGAGCGGTTCCTCAAGGCGCTGGCCGGGGTCTCCGACCCCGAGCAGAAGCGGAAGATCATCGGCCGCGAGTTCATCCGCGTCTTCGAGCAGGCCCAGGCCGAGCTCGTCGCCGAGGCGGGCGCGGCCGGCGAGGACGTCGCGTTCCTCGTGCAGGGCACGCTCTACCCGGACGTCGTCGAGTCCGGCGGCGGCACCGGCACCGCCAACATCAAGTCCCACCACAACGTGGGCGGCCTCCCCGAGGACATCGAGTTCCAGCTCGTCGAGCCGCTGCGCCAGCTGTTCAAGGACGAGGTCCGGATGGTCGGCCAGGAGCTCGGCCTGCCGGAGGAGATCGTCCAGCGCCAGCCGTTCCCCGGCCCGGGTCTCGGTATCCGGATCGTCGGCGAGGTCACCAAGGAGCGGCTCGACCTGCTGCGCGAGGCCGACGCCATCGCCCGCGAGGAGCTGACCGCGGCCGGACTCGACCGCGACATCTGGCAGTGCCCGGTGGTCCTCCTGGCCGACGTCCGCTCGGTCGGCGTCCAGGGCGACGGCCGTACCTACGGTCACCCGATCGTGCTGCGCCCCGTCTCCTCCGAGGACGCGATGACGGCCGACTGGTCGCGCCTGCCGTACGAGGTCCTGGCGAAGATCTCCACCCGCATCACCAACGAGGTCGCCGACGTCAACCGCGTCGTCCTCGACGTGACGAGCAAGCCGCCGGGCACCATCGAGTGGGAGTGATCCCACCGCAGGGCCAACGCCGATGCCGTCGCTCGTTCATCCGGGCGGCGGCATCGCCGTGTCCGGGGCCGCAGCTCCGGCGAATCGATACGTGATCGCTCTGGCCACCTGCGGTGACCGGCGGTAGCTTCCGTCCGAATGCCCTGGGAGCCCCGAGGAGTCGCCATGCCCGAGCCCACGCCGATCCCCGTCGAACAGCTGCAGTTCGCGATGCCGCCCGTCCACGAGTCGGCCGGTGAGGAACGCGCGTACCGCAAGGAGCGGCTGGCCGGGGCGTTGCGGCTGTTCGGCGAGTACGGGTACGAGGACGGGGTCTCCGGTCACCTCACCGCACGGGACCCGGAGTTCGCCGACTGCTTCTGGGTCAACCCGTTCGGCGCCCCCTTCGACGGGATGAGCCCGGAGGACCTGATCCTGGTCAACGGCGACGGGCAGGTCGTCGAGGGTCGCCACCACGTCAATCAGGCGGCGTTCGCCGTCCATGCCCAGGTGCACCGGGCGCGCCCGGACGTCGTCGCCGTCGCGCACACCCACTCCGTGCACGGCCGGGCACTGTCCACGCTCGGTGAGTTCATCGAGCCGATCACCCAGGAATCCTGCGCGTTCTACGAGGATCACGCGGTCTACCAGGCCTACACGGGGGTCGTGGTCGACGAGGACGAGGGGCGCCGGATCGCGGCCGCGCTCGGCACCCGGAAGGCGATCATCCTGCGCAACCACGGACTGCTGACCGTCGGTGACTCGGTGGACGCGGCCGCCTGGTGGTTCCTGACCATGGAGCGCTCCTGCCAGGTGCAGCTGACCGCGCGGGCGGCCGGGAAGCCGGTGCTGATCGAGCACCGGGACGCCGTCGCCACCCGCGAACAGCTCGGCAGCGACCTGGTGGCCTGGATCAATTACCAGCCCCTGTGGCAGCGGATTGCTCGAACGTTCTGACGATCTGCGCGTCCGGACCGCCCCGATGCGGTACCTGCCCGTCCCGTACGGCACAATTCGCGGCAATCGGTGGTCAGTTGGCAGTACTGGGGCGGGAAAGGGCGGCGTTCTCCGTGGCGTTGGACGAGGCACGACAAGGCGCGCACGGCGGTGGCTGTACGTGCGGCGACTGCCCGCACGGGGCCCGCGAGGGACACCGGCGCGCGGTGGCCGCCTTCCTGGCCAAACGGGACGGACTCGCCGCGGGCCAGGGGCTGCCGACCGGCGTCGCACAGTCCGCGTCCGCGACCCGTCAGTGGGTCTCCGACGAGCTGACCGAGTCGGCCCGCACGGTCGCCGAACGCAGCCGGGAGGCGGGCGACGTCTGGCTCCGCCGGGTCTGGCAGCGCACCCTGACCGTCGTCTGGGGGAGTGTCGCCGTGCTCGTCATCGGCGAGGCGGTCACCGCGATCGGCGCGGGCTGGTCGACCGCCCGCACCGCCGGTCTGTTCGCCGGGCTCGTCACCGCGGCACTGCTGACCGGCGCCGCCCGCTTCCACCGGGCCCGCGGCGGCGTCCTCGCCCCGCTGGTCGGCGAGGACAACCGGCTCTCCACCTCCCGGGCGGTCGCCGTCGCCTGGGTGCTGCTCACCGTCTTCTCCGTACTCGTCCTCGCGCTGCAGCTGGCAGGTGCCTCCAGCCACGCGGAGCGCGACGCGCTGATCGACGGTCTGGAACTGGCGCGTGGCGTCGGGGTGCTGACCGTGCTGGCGCTCGTGTGCGCCGTCGCCGTACTCGTACGCCGGGTGGTGACCGTTCGCGTCCTCGCGCAGCGCCTGCAGAAGCTGCGGGCGGACCGGCCGCGCGCCGCCGATCTGCTCACCGACGACTCCGGGCGCGGCAGTTTCACGGATGTGCAGTACGTGCTGGTGAGCGCCGTGGCCGTCCTCTTCGCCGCGGTCCGGCTGGCCCGCCGGCCCGAGCAGCTCCCCGATCTGCCATGGGGGCTGGCGCTGCTGGTGGCGGTCTCCGCGGCGACGTACTTCGCGGGGAAGTACGCGGAGGGCGGGCGCCCGGTCGTGCTGTCCGTCGTACGGGCCCGGGAGGCCGGCGACCTGGACGCGCCGATCCGCACCGGCGACGACATCGAGATCCGCGGCGCGGGCTTCGTGCCGCCCGGCGCCGGGGCCCCGGACCGGCTGGCCCGCATGGTGGTCCGGATCGGCCGGGTCCATGTCCATGTCCCGCTGATCCCGGTCACGGGAGGCTTCGCCAACCCGACCGACACCGTGCTGACCGTGCCGGTCCCGGTGGAGGTGGAACCCGGGCGGGTGGACGTCCAGGTCGTGACAGCCGCCGGGGTGGAGACGAACCGGGTCGAGATCGACGTCACGGACTGAGATCCGATCGACCGTCCTTCCTCCGGGCCGCCACTCGGGTCTGATCGGACCGGATCGAACCGCAGGGCAGGTGAGCAGCCCGCTGGCCGCGTACGTATGGTCTGGTGACGGGTCGACGGAAGGATAGGGTCCTTATGCGTGCGTATGGCACGAATTCGCGAGGTCTGGGCGAAGCGACGAGCATTCGTGAGCTGGCGCGGGAGCATGCCCTGCTGCCGCTGCGGATCTTTCTCGGTGTCACCTTTGTCTATGCCGGGCTCGACAAACTGACGGACAGTGCCTTCTTCCGCGCCACCGGCTCCGGCTCCATCGGCGAGACGATGCACGCGGTACGCGACTCGGCCGCGATCCCGGCCCTCGTCGACCTCGCGCTGAAGAGCCCGGGAGCCTTCGGGCACGCCATCGCCTTCGGTGAACTCGCCGTCGGTATCGGCACCCTGATCGGGCTGTGGGCCCGGCTCGCCGCACTCGGCGGGGCGCTGATCTCGCTGAGCCTGTGGCTGACCGTGAGCTGGCAGGTCGAGCCGTACTACTTCGGCAACGACCTGGCCTACCTCATGGCCTGGCTGCCGCTGGTGCTCGCCGGCGCCGCGTCGTTCTCCGTGGACGCCTTCCTCGCGTCACGACGGCGACGGATACGGTAGCCGATCCACGTCGTGGTCGCGGCGAGCCAGAGGCCGCCGAAGAACACCGGGCAGAAGAAGACCCAGGGGACGTCCCAGGTGCCGGCCGCGTCCGCCGCGTAACCGGCGGCGAGGGCGAGCATCGCGATGCCCGCGACCGCCCGGCCCGGCCGGATCTCATGACGCAGCACGAATGACCTCCACCTGTCCGATACCCACTTCCAGATCCAGCTCGACCGTGCCCGCCGGGGTGACGCCCGCGGGCGGGTCGATCATGCGGTGTTCCCTCGGCGACGGGCTGATGTCCACATCGCCCGGCGGATCGCCCGGCAGCCGGATGTCGCCGATCCCGGCGTCCGCCCGCACCCGGAGCGTCACCGCCTTCGGCACGACGACGACCGCCCGGCCCGCGCCCACCCCCAGCCGCGTCCGGACCGTGTCGCCCTTCGGGACCGGGACCTTCGACAGGTCGAGGGTGCCGACACCGCTGCCGAGCTCGTACCGCGGCTGGACCGCGGCGACCGATGCCGGGCGCCATTCCTCCCGTACCCAGTGGGTGCTGATGTCCTTCGGCAGCGCGGCCGCACCCGCCAGCAGCGCCGCCGTGATCATCGCCAGCAGGACGGTGCCGAACCCGGTCCTGCCGAGGAAGGTGCTGACCACCATCCCCGCACCGAACACGGCGAGCGCTGCGGCCAGGCCGAACTGCAGGCTCGTGCCGAACGGATGCGTGTGCCAGCTCAGACCCGTGCCCAGACCGCCGGCGATCAGCGCGAGCAGGAAGACCAGGCCGCCGATCGAGCGTGGCCCCCGGTTGGTCCGTACCGGCTCGGGGGCGCGGTACGGGGTGTCCGCCGCCCTGCGGGGACGTACCGGCGGACTGTCGGCCACCGCATCCGCCGGGCCCCACAGATACCCCGGGCCCACCGGCCCGGACGTGCCGTCCTTGATGATCGGATCCCGCCACCACGACGGGCTGCCCGGCGACGGCGGTGCTTTCACCTCCGGCGGGGCGTCCGCCACCGCCTGCGCGGCCGTCGGGTGCAGCGGGTCCTCCGGCGCGGCGGTCCTGCGGGCCTGCGTCCACACGCTGAAACCGACGACCGCGAGCGTCAGCATCGCGGAGAACGCCAGCGTGCCCCCGTTGCCCAGCATGGACAGGAAGAGCCCGCAGCCGATCAGCGCGAACAGCACCGCGACCAGCGACGCCCCCTCGACCCGGCCGGACAGCAGCCTGCGTGCCTCGTTCTCCTCCTCGCCCTCCAGCGGGAGCAGCAGCCAGGCGAAGCCGTAGAAGATCAGGCCGACGCCACCGGTCACCGACAGCACACCGATCACGATCCGGAAGATCACCGGGTCCACGTCGCAGTACCGGCCGAGTCCGCCGCACACCCCGGCCACCACTTTCTGCCGCGAGCTGCGCTGCAGCTGCGGTCTCGGTGCGGGCTGCGGTGCGACGCCGGGCTCGGCGTCCTGGGGAACGGTCATGGCTCCATGGTGACGGGCGGCAAGCGCCGACGGGACCCGCGCCGACCCTGGCCGATCCCTGATATTGGTTCCCCCGGACCCTGAAGGGAGCCGTCGCCGGGCGTGCGTCGGGTGCGAACTGCCCGTCTCAGGGTCGAAGTGGGGGCAGACCCTGATACCGCCGCTCACCCGTCCATGTGACGATCGTGGCATGCCGACCGCCTCACCCCGAGCCGCAAGCTCCCTCAGCGCCGACCCGGAGGAGCCACCGCTGCGCAAGCTGTACCGCAGTGCCGACGGACGGCTGCTCGGCGGTGTCGCGCGCGGTCTCGCCGGACATCTCGGGCTGCCCGTCGTCTGGGTGCGGTTCGTCTTCCTCGGCCTGTTCTTCGCGGACGGCCTCGGGGCTCTGCTCTACGCCGTGTTCTGGATCGTTGTCCCCCTCGGCGTCGGCGGCGTCGACGCGCCGCGCTCCGTCTTCGAGACGGCCCCCGACGGCCGGCGCAGGCTCCGCAAGCCCGACAAGGGGCAGGTGTTCGCCCTCCTCGCGCTCCTCATCGGCGCCGTGACCTTCGTCGGTAACGTCGACATGGGCAGCAAGGCCGACCGTTACATCTGGCCGACGCTGCTGATCGGCGCGGGCTCCGTCCTGGTGTGGCGGCAGGCCGACAACGCCCGCCGGGCCCGCTGGATGGAGGTCGGCGGCCGCCGCCGGGTACTGCATCTGGCCCGGGCGCTGGCCGGGGTCGCCCTGGTCGGCCTGGGACTCGCCGTCTTCATCGTGGTACGCGGCTCCGCGGCCCAGCTCGGCAATGTGCTGACCGCGGCGATCGCCGTCCTCACCGGCATCGCGCTGCTGGCGGGTCCGTATCTCGTCCGCATGACCCAGGACCTGTCCGAGGAACGCCTGATGCGCATCAGGGCCCAGGAACGTGCCGAGGTCGCGGCTCACGTCCACGACTCCGTGCTGCACACCCTCACCCTGATCCAGCGCAACGCGGACGACGGCAGCGAGGTCCGCAGACTGGCCCGCGCCCAGGAACGCGAGCTGCGCAACTGGCTGTACAACCCCGAGGGCACCGGCAAGGACGAGGGCGACGAACCGGATACCCTCGCCGAAGCCGTCAAACGCGCCGCCGCCGAGGTCGAGGACAAGCACGGTGTCCCCCTGGAGGTCGTCGTCGTCGGCGACTGCCCGCTCGACGAGAAGCTCGCCGCGCAGATGCAGGCCGCACGCGAGGCGATGGTCAATGCCGCGAAGTACGGTGGCGAGGGCGGCGCCGTGCAGGTCTATGCGGAGGTCGAGGGCCGGACGGTCTTCGTCTCCGTACGGGACCGTGGTCCGGGATTCGATCCGGATTCCGTACCGGGGGACAGAATGGGCGTACGAGAATCAATCATCGGCCGGATGCAGCGCAACGGCGGTACGGCGCGGCTGCGTTCGGTGCCCGGCGGGGGCACGGAAGTCGAGCTGGAGATGGAGAGGGCGGGCGAATGACCGAGACCACCGAAGCGATCGGGGGCCCGGAGCGCCGGGTACGGGTCGTGCTCGTCGACGACCACCGGATGTTCCGCACCGGAGTCCAGGCCGAGATCGGCCGCACCGAGGAGACCGGTGTCGAGGTCGTCGGCGAGGCCGCCGATGTCGACCAGGCGGTCACCGTCATCACGGCGACCCGCCCCGAGGTCGTCCTCCTCGACGTGCACCTGCCGGGCGGCGGCGGCGTCGAGGTGTTGCGCCGCTGCGCCCCGCTGATGGGCGCGGTCGAGAACCCGGTGCGCTTCCTTGCGCTGTCCGTCTCGGACGCCGCCGAGGATGTCATCGGTGTCATCCGCGGCGGCGCCCGCGGCTACGTCACCAAGACGATCACCGGCACCGATCTGGTCGATTCGGTCTTCCGGGTGCAGGAGGGCGACGCGGTGTTCTCGCCCCGGCTGGCCGGCTTCGTCCTCGACGCGTTCGCCTCGACGGACGCGCCGCCCGTCGACGAGGACCTGGACCGGCTGACGCAGCGCGAGCGCGAGGTGCTGCGACTGATCGCGCGCGGCTATGCGTACAAGGAGATCGCCAAGCAGCTGTTCATCTCGGTGAAGACGGTCGAGTCGCACGTCTCGGCGGTGCTGCGGAAACTCCAGCTGTCGAACCGGCACGAGCTGACGCGGTGGGCGACGGCCCGACGACTGGTCTGAGTCGGCCGTTCTCCCGGTCGGGGGCGACGGCGATGTCGAGTTTCTCGCCGACCCTTCGGTGGCCGATGCCCGCGTGGATCCGTTCCACAGCGGTGTCGGCCGGCTCCAGCCACACCACCTACCCGTGGTGCTGTACGCGGGCGGCGGCGTAGAACTCGGCGTCGGTGGCCGGTTCGGCGAGCACGAGGGTGTCGACGGGCTTCGGCGGCAGGAGGTCGCCGGGGGAGCGGAGGGCGAGTGCATGGGCGTGCGTCCGGACATCGGCGTCCATGGGTATACGGGTTCCCCTTCGACCGGTCCGGTGGGACTCCGGACCCAGGACCGCGAACTGCGGAGCGAGGGAGCCTATGCGACCCGGGTCGCTCCCGCGAAGGGCATGTTGTCGATCGGCGCGATGCGGACCGGTGCTCCGGGGTGCGGTGCGTGGATCATCTGTCCGTCGCCGATGTAGAGACCGACATGGCTGACCCCGGAGTAGAAGAACACCAGGTCACCGGGGACGAGTTCGGAGCGGGGGACGTGCCGGCCGGCGTTGATCTGGGTGTATGTGGTGCGGGGGAGTGAGACGCCGGCGGAGCGCCAGGCGGCCTGGGTCAGCCCGGAGCAGTCGAACGAGGACGGTCCGGTGGCGCCCCAGACGTACGGTTTGCCGAGCGCCCCGTAGGCGAACGCGACGGCCTCCGCGGCGCGGGCGTTGGGAGCCTGGGTGGCGCCCAGGCGCGGGGCGCCGCGATCCGCGCGGGCGGCGTCCGCGCGTTCGAACCCGGCACGCTCCGCGGGCGAGAGGGTGTCCAGGAGCTTCTGGGCGTCGGCCAGTCTGGCCCTGACCGTCGTCCGGTGCTTCTTCAGGTCGGCCCGGCGGGCGGTGAGGGCCGCCAGCTCGTTCTTCGCCTCGGTGCGCAGCTGGGCGATCTCGGTGACCTGCCGCTGCACGTTGGAGACCTCGGCCGCCTGGCGGTCGGAGGCCCACTCCACGTACGAGGCCCGTTGCAGATACTGGTCGGGGTCCGAGGACAGCGCCAGCTGCACGGCGGGGTCGAGGCCGCCCGTGCGGTACTCCGCGGCGGCGAGCGAACCGAGTGCGTTGCGGGAGGCATTGAGGCGTTCGGCCCTGCGGGCGGCCTCGTCGCGCAGTGCGTTCAAGGACTTGGCGGCGGCGGTCGCCTCCTCCTTCGCGCCGTTGTACTGCTCGGTGGCGACCTCGGCGTCGTGGTACAGCCGGTCCACCTCGGCCTTGATCCGGGCGGGGGTGGGCTGTGGTTCGGCGTGCGCGGAGCCCGGCAGGACGGCGGCGGTCGCGGCCCCGGCGAGGGCGAGGGTGGCTGCGGTGCGGGCGGCGGAGCCGGTGTGCGGGCGCTGCCTGGGTTTTCGATGCACTGCCACAGGGGCGGGGCTCCTTGGGTCGACTGCCCGTCGGGGCCTACCGGCGGGCCGCTGAGGTCCGGCGGCGGGACACCAACAGGGGGAGCGGCCCGCCGCCGGATTTCTCGGCGGGGTGACCGGGCTGCCGTCCGGGTGCGGAGCGGTGGTGAAGCCGGCCACCTGGACAGGGACGCTAAGCCCGGGGCGCGAGGAAGAGTCGCAATGACGGCTATTGCCCGAATTTGGCAATGTATTGTCGCCGAGTGACTGGAAAATTCCGTCAGAGTCAGGCAATTGGTACAGATGCGAGCGAAATGCCGGGTAGCCCCCACCTCGCCGAAGAGGGGTGATATGGCCCCGGCTAGGCTGCGGCCTCATGGACGTACTCATCAATGTCTTCGTCGCGCTGCACATCATCGGCATCGCCGCCCTCCTGGGCGGCTTCCTGACCCAGATGAAGGCGATGGGCGCGGGCACGGCACGCTTCGTCCCGGCGATGCTGCACGGAGCGCTGACCATGCTGGTCACCGGTGTCGCGCTGGTCGGGCTCAACCAGGCCGACGACCACCCGGTCAACAACATCAAGATCGGCGTGAAGCTGGCGGTCCTGGTGGTGATCCTCGCGCTGGTCTACATCAAGCGGGACGAGGAGAAGGTCGAGAAGGGCGTGTTCGCGGCGGTCGGCGGACTGACGGTCGCCAACATCTTCATCGCGACACTCTGGACCTGAGCCGGACCCACCCGCACGAGAAGCGAGCCCCTGCCGGACCCGGCAGGGGCTCACTCCTTGGAGGAGCTCGGCGTCACGCCGGGCGCACGCTGCCGTAGATCGGCATGTAGTAGATCGACTCCTCGCGGACGTTCGCCCCGGGCTTCGGGGCGTGGATCATCATGCCGTCGCCCTTGTAGATACCGACGTGGCTGATGTCGTCGTAGAAGAAGACGAGGTCGCCCGGTTGCAGGTCGGCCGTGGCTATCCGGGTGCCGATCTTCACCTGGTCCCAGGTGGTGCGGGGGATGTCGACGCCCGCCGCCTTCCAGGCGGCCTGGGTCAGCCCTGAGCAGTCGTACGAGGAGGGGCCCGTCGCTCCCCAGACGTACGGCTTGCCGATCTGGGCGCGGGCGAAGGCGAGAACCTTCTCGGCCTTCGTGGTGGCACTGGTGTCCGAGCCGGTCCCGGTCCCGGTCCCGGTTCCCGTGCCCGTGCCCGCCCCCGTGCCCGTGCCGCTGGTGGAGGCGGCCTTCTTCGCCGCCTCCTGGGCCTTGCGGTCCGCCTCGGCCTTGGCGGCGGCCTGCCGGCGGGCGAGTTCCTCCGCCTTGCGCTTGGCCTCCGCCTCCTTCTCGCGCTCCAGTGCCGCCAGCCGCGCCTTCTCCTCGGCCGTCAGCTTCGACAGCATCGTGCGCGCCTCGCCCAGCTTCTTCTGGACGGATTGCTTGCTGGTCCGGAGCGTGGCCTGGGACTCGGTGAGCGTCTCCAGGCTCTTCGTCGCCTCGGCGCGCTTCTTCGCCGCCGCTGCCTGCTGCGTACGGAAGTCCGTGACCGCCTTCTGCTGCTGGGCGGTCATCCGGTTCATCAGCTGGTTCTGGTCGAAGTACGACTGCGGGTCGTCGGCCAGGAAGAAGGTGGCGGTCGGGGCGATGGAGCCGGTGCGGTACTGCGCGGCCGCGTAGTTGCCGAGTGTTCTGCGCGCCTCGTTCAGCTTGTCGGCGCGCTCGGCCACGTCCTCCAGCAGGGCGTCGACCTTGCCGCGCTGCTTGGCGGAGGCCTCCTTCGCCTGGTTGTACTGCTGGGTCGCGGTGCCCGCCTGCCGGTAGAGGTCGTCGACCTTCTTCTGCACGTCCTCGATGCTGGGCTTGGGTGCGCTCGGGGCGGCCGTGGCGCTCTGGGTCGACAGCAGGGTCACGCCTGCCAGTGCGGCCGTCGTGAGCCCGACGGCGGGGGTGGTGGTGCGTACCCGGCTGCGCGGTTTGCGATGCGATGCCAAAGCCGGCATCTCCTTCCGTGGACCGCCTACCGGGTTAGCTGTCGGGTTCGGGCGGAACGGAAGGCTGCCCTACGGTCCGAGTGGGGATACAGACCGATTCACCCCGGTTTCGCATGTGGGTCCCCGGTTCCGAACTTCCCTGTGGGCAGCGCGGATTCGGCGGGGGAGCCCGCTCGGCGTGGTTCGCCTCAAGGGGGTACGGGCCGCCCGACGGAGCACGCTAGCCAACCGTGGTGCCGCTGTGAAGCTTGATGTTCGATATGCCCGATACGTTTTCGTGACCTTGGTGAAGAGAGGTCGGAGGAGGCGGTCCGGGCCCCGATTCCCTTACGGGGCGTGGGTGGGCGCTCTCCGTGCGTAGGTGCCTTCCGGTCGCGCTTTCCCATGCGGCCGCAGAGTGTCGGTGCGTCGCCCTAGACTCGTGAGGCGATGAGCAGCCTCTTTGACGACAGTTTCCTGGCCGGCCTCCAGCACTCGGAGGAAGAACCCCCGCCGCCCCCCGAGGACTCCGCACCCGAAGCGGTGCCGGAGGACCTCTTCGCGGGTGTCTTCGACGCGCCCCCGCCGCACCGGGACGCGTACTACCGGGACGGCGCCCACCGCCCCGCCATCGACTCCGCCGCCCTGCTCGACGGGCTGAACACCGAGCAGCGCGCCGCGGTCGTTCACGCCGGATCGCCGCTGCTCATCGTCGCCGGCGCGGGCTCCGGCAAGACCCGGGTGCTCACCCACCGGATCGCCCACCTGCTGGCCGAGCGGGGCGTGCACCCCGGCCAGATCCTCGCGATCACCTTCACCAACAAGGCCGCGGGCGAGATGAAGGAGCGCGTCGAGCAGCTCGTCGGACCGCGCGCCAACGCCATGTGGGTCATGACGTTCCACAGCGCGTGCGTGCGGATCCTGCGCCGCGAGTCGAAGCGGCTCGGCTTCACCTCGTCGTTCTCGATCTACGACGCGGCCGACTCCAAGCGGCTGATGGCCCTGGTCTGCCGCGATCTGGACCTCGACCCGAAGCGCTTCCCGCCGAAGTCGTTCACGGCCAAGGTCTCGAACCTGAAGAACGAGCTGATCGACGAGGAGACCTTCGCCGGCCAGGCCGCGGACGGCTTCGAGAAGACGCTCGCCCAGGCGTACGCGATGTACCAGTCCCGGCTGCGCGAGGCCAACGCACTGGACTTCGACGACATCATCATGACGACGGTCCATCTGCTCCAGGCGTTCCCCGACGTCGCCGAGCACTACCGACGCCGCTTCCGGCACGTCCTCGTCGACGAGTACCAGGACACCAACCACGCGCAGTACACGCTCGTACGCGAGCTGGTCGGCCCGGCCGGAGAGGCCGACGCCCCCGCCGAGCTCTGCGTCGTGGGTGACGCCGACCAGTCGATCTACGCCTTCCGCGGCGCGACGATCCGCAACATCCTCCAGTTCGAGGAGGACTACCCGAACGCGACGACGATCCTGCTGGAGCAGAACTACCGCTCCACGCAGACGATCCTCTCCGCCGCCAACGCGGTCATCGAGCGCAACGAGAGCCGCCGCCCCAAGAACCTCTGGACGAACGCGGGCGAGGGCGCCCGGATCACCGGCTATGTCGCGGACACCGAGCACGACGAGGCGCAGTTCGTCGCCGACGAGATCGACCGGCTGACCGACGCGGGCGACGCGAAGGCCGGCGACGTCGCGATCTTCTACCGGACGAACGCTCAGTCCCGTGTCTTCGAAGAGATCTTCATCCGCGTCGGCCTGCCCTACAAGGTCGTCGGCGGCGTGCGCTTCTACGAGCGCAAGGAGGTCCGGGACATCCTGGCCTATCTCCGGGTCCTCGCCAACCCCGAGGACACCGTCCCGCTGCGCCGCATCCTCAACGTTCCCAAGCGCGGTATCGGCGATCGCGCCGAGGCGATGATCGACGCACTGTCGCTGCGCGAGAAGATCACGTTCCCGCAGGCACTGCGCCGCGTCGACGAGGCGTACGGCATGGCGGCCCGCTCGGCCAACGCCGTCAAGCGGTTCAACACGCTGATGGAGGAGCTGCGCACGATCGTCGAGTCCGGCGCGGGCCCCGCCGTGGTGCTGGAGGCGGTGCTGGAACGGACCGGCTATCTCGCCGAGCTCCAGGCGTCCACGGACCCGCAGGACGAGACGCGGATCGAGAACCTCCAGGAACTCGCCGCCGTCGCGCTCGAATTCGAGCAGGAGCGGGGGGAGTCCGCCGGGGAGGAAGGTGCGGGCACGGGCACGCTCGCCGAGTTCCTGGAGAAGGTCGCGCTCGTGGCCGACTCCGACCAGATCCCCGACGAGGACGAGGACGGCTCCGGCGTCATCACGCTGATGACGCTGCACACGGCCAAGGGGCTCGAATTCCCGGTGGTGTTCCTGACCGGCATGGAGGACGGCGTCTTCCCGCACATGCGCGCCCTGGGACAGGTCAAGGAACTGGAGGAGGAGCGGCGCCTCGCGTACGTCGGCATCACCCGTGCCCGTGAGCGGCTGTACCTGACCCGGGCGGCGATGCGCAGTGCGTGGGGCCAGCCCTCGTACAACCCGCCGTCGCGGTTCCTGGAGGAGATCCCGGACCAGCACCTGGAGTGGAAGCGGACCGGGCCGATGGCGGCCCCGGCCGGACCGACGTCGGGGATCACGTCGTCGCTGTCCTCGTCGCGCGCCCGCTCGGGCCCCTCGGGCTTCGCGACCCGGCGTACCTCGGACAAGCCGACGGTCACGCTGGTGGTCGGGGACCGGGTCACGCACGACCAGTTCGGGCTCGGCACGGTGACGGCGGTCGAGGGGATCGGCGACCAGGCGAAGGCGACGGTCGACTTCGGGGACGAACGACCGAAGAAGCTGCTGCTGCGGTACGCGCCGGTGGAGAAGCTCTAGGGCGTGTGTCGGAAGTCCCGCCGTCCGCCCGAAGGGTGGGCCCGGCGGCGTCCGGTGCGTGCGATCGCAAGGCGGAGGGTCGTCCTCGTACTGGACGTACTCGGGCGCGCCCGACAACGCAGCGAGCGTGCGCGCCGGGCGTCGCGGGGCAGGCGGGACTTCCGACACACGCCCCAGGGGGTCCGCTCCGGAGCCGACGGGCGGGCGAGGGCGCCCGCCCCTGCCGACGGGCGGGGCCTGTGCCGTGCCGGACTCTGCTGCTCAGGTCGGGTCGAGGCCGTGGCTGCGGAGCCAGGGCAGCGGGTCTATGGCCGCTCCGCCACCGGGCCGGACCTCGAAGTGCAGGTGCGGGCCGGTGGAGTTGCCGGAGTTCCCGGAGTACGCGATGACGTCACCGGCCTTGACCGGGCCCGAGCGGATCCTGGTGCTGCTCAGATGGCAGTACCAGGTCTCGGTGCCGTCGGCCGTGGTGACGATGGCCATGTTCCCGTAGGCGCTGTTCCACTGGGTGCGTACGGTGCCGTCGGTCGCGGCCATCACCGGAGTGCCGTACGAGACGGGGAAGTCGATGCCCGTGTGCACGGACATCCAGTTGACGCCCGCCTGGCCGTAGTAGGCGCTGAGGCCGTGCTGCTTGACCGGCAGGAGGAACTTGGGCCGCAGCGCCTCTTTCCGGGCGGCCTCCTCCTCGCGCTTCTTCTTCTCGGCGGCCTGCCGCTCCCTCAGGTCGATGCGCTCCTGGGTGCGGCTGGCGCGGTCGGCGAAGTTCTCGGCGTCGGCGCTGAGGTTGGCGAGCTGGGTGTCCAGCTTGTTGTTGGCGTCGGCCGGCTTGACGCTGCCGAGGTCGGCGGCCGCCATCGACGTGGTGTCGTCCTTGGTGTCCTCGCCGCTGCCCAGTCCGCCGACGGAGGCGGCGGCGATACCGGCGACGCTCATCACGCAGGCGGAGGGGACGGCGACGGTGAGAAGAGCGGAACGCTTGGCGGGGGTGCGACGACGGCTGCGACTGCCACCGCCGCCGCGGGTGACGGAACGGCTCGCAGGGCGGGGGATGTCGGCGATGTGCTCCGCCGCGTGGTCCGCCCGGTCTGCCGCGTCGTCCGTATCGGCGTCGAGGTCCGGATCCAGGTCGGCGACGCCGAACTCGGAGGTCGCGGTGAGGTCCGCGGGCTCCACGGTCCCTGCGGGCGAGTAGGGCTCGTACGGAGCGTGGGAACCCTGGTCCTCGTACGCCTCGTACGCGGCCTGTTCGGGTTCGTACGACTCGTGCGCGGTTTGCGCGGTTTGCTGTTCGTGCTCGGGCGTGGCGCCGGTGTTCCAGGCAGTGGCGTCGTATGCGCCGGTGTCGTAGGCGGCCGTCCCGGTCGTCGCCCACTGGCCGTTCTGGTGCCAGCCGTTGGTGTCCCACTGGCCCGACGCGTCCGGAGAGCCGCCCTGCGCGGGGATGCCCGGGGCTTCCGGCATCCAGGTCGCGGTGGTGTCGTACTGCTGCGGGTGCTGGGTCCCGTACGCGGCATAGGGGTCGTACGCGACGGTCTGATGCGCGCCGGTGTCCCACTGGACGGAGTCGTACTGGCCGCTGTATCCGGCCTGTCCGGTGCCGTTGCCGCTGCTGTAGCCGGTGGTGTCGTACGTGCCGTCGTGGCTGCCAGGGAGGGAGCCGAACAGCGGGTCGCTGTCGAAGCTGCCCGTGGAGTGGCTGTCGTAACCGACATACCCGGCGTAGGGGTGCTGGTCGTTCACCAACTTCTCTCTCGCCTCGGCAGCAGGACCTGGGTCTGGGGTCCGGTGGGGGAATCCCAGGGGGAAAGCAGTGGCCGCGACTGTACCCGGCAGTACGTGACGGCGACAATCTTCCTCGGGTCCCGGGCCCGCAGGAAACGGGCAATCGGCCGTCTTTCGGCGGACTGTGCACAGAGCCTTGGCTCTATGTTCGAAACGCGTTCTATTTGTGAGCGTGCTCCGGGCGGCCATGGCGCCCGGGGGTATGCCCCCGGCACGGCGTGGCGGCCTTGTGCCCGTGAGGGACTCCGGTCCCTCAGGCGACCGAGGCGGCTCCCAGGAGTCCGGTGGCCGATTCCGGGGACTCCAGTGCCTGCCGGATCCCGGCGGCGACCGCCGGGTGGACCGGCAGTGCGAGGTGGCCGATCCCGGTGACGCGCACGTTCAGCGCATCGAGGTCCGGATGATCGATGCAGGCCGCCTCGACCGGGACGATCACCTGGTCCAGCTCGCTCCAGAAGCTCACGAACCGGGTGCGGCAGTCGGGTGCGGGGCGGCGCAGTTCCTCGATCGGGGCGGAATCGCTGCGCATCTGGCGCACGATCGGGTGCGCGCTGGCCACCGGGGCGACGGCGGTGCCGCCGTGCGGGGTGCCGAGGGTGACCAGGGTGTGGACCCGTCGGTCACCGCCGAGTCGCTGCACGTAATAACGGGCGATCAGGCCACCGAGGCTGTGGCCGACGACGTCGACCTCGTGGTGCCCGGTGCGGGTGCAGATCTCCTCGACATGCCGGCCGAGAAGTTCGGCGGCCGTGCGGATGTCACACGTGAGCGGTGAGTAGTTGAGGGACTCCAGATGGTGCCAGCCGTGCCGGGCCAGGGAGCGGCGCAGCAGGACGAAGACGGAGCGGTTGTCGATGAACCCGTGCAGGAGCACGACGGGCCGCCGCTCGGGGCTCTCGGTGGGCAGGGCCCGGGTTCCGGCCGGTGCGGTGGGCGGCTGTTCGGGCGGGGGCGTCGCGTCATGCCGCTCCCCGGTCATGCCCGAGGGGTAGAGGAGCACGTGCCCGACGAGCACGACCAGCTCCAGCGCGGTGGCTCTCAGCAGTGCCGATGACAGCCAGGTGCGACGCAGACACGGCTGGCGCAGCAGCAGCGGAAGAAAAGGCAGGACCTTCATGGCCGACCTCCTGCTTCGGCGCACGGGAGGCGGCTCAGGTCCCCGTATGCCCTCATGGGGTGCCGTGGCAGAGGCGTGGGTGGCTGGTCCGACCACCTGTCGACGAGCCGTACCACCGTGCCGTGCGGCTGACGGCGCGGTGGTACGGCGACCTCGTAGCGGCTCCCCTGGCCTCCGTGGCCCGCGCGGCAGCCATGCCGCGTGATGCGGGAACGGGGCCCGGTGAACATGTCCCAGGTGTGATTTCCCCCTCCCGGCCCACCGCGAAACGGCGGGTTGCGGGATGCTGTCGATAACGTTCGTTCACATCCCCGGCCCTTTCCGGCACGGGAGACGCATGTGGAGGCAGTGATGGGTGTGACCGGTCCGATCCGTGTGGTGGTGGCCAAGCCGGGCCTCGACGGCCATGACCGCGGGGCGAAGGTGATCGCGCGGGCGCTGCGCGACGCCGGTATGGAGGTCATCTACACCGGGCTCCACCAGACGCCCGAGCAGATCGTCGACACCGCGATCCAGGAGGACGCCGACGCGATCGGCCTCTCGATCCTCTCCGGCGCGCACAACACGCTCTTCGCCAAGGTGATCGAGCTCCTGAAGGAGCGCGACGCGGAGGACATCAAGGTGTTCGGCGGCGGCATCATCCCGGAGGCGGACATCGCACCGCTGAAGGAGCAGGGCGTCGCGGCGATCTTCACCCCGGGGGCGACGACGGGCTCGATCGTCGACTGGGTGAACGCCAACGTCCGCCAGTCCGCAGACGCCTGACCGGGCGGGCCGGGGCGCTGACCCGTCCGGTGCCCTGCGTCCTCGGTCGCCCGCCCGGTGCGAGGCCGGCTCCGTCGAAGGGGTTCCGCCGCCCTGGAGACCCCGGGGGAGATCGAGGACGCAGCGCGGCGCAGGCAGCGCAATCCGCCGCCGCACCCCCTACGCCGCCTCCGGTAGCAGCTCCTCCTCCATCGCCGCGCGCAGCCGCAGGGTGGAGACCAGGCGCTGGAACGCCTCCGACCAGTAGCCGGCGGCTCCCGGCGACGCGCCCTCCGGCTCGTCCGGTGTCGTCGTGAGGACCTCCAGGCGGTCCGCCTCCGCCGGGTTCAGACAGCGCTCGGCGAGACCCATCACGCCGCTGAAGCTCCACGGATAGCTCCCCGCGTCGCGGGCGATGTCGAGCGCGTCGACGACCGATCTGCCGAGTGGCTCCGCCCAGGGAACCGTGCAGACCCCCAGGAGCTGGAACGCCTCGGACAGCCCGTGCGCGGCAATGAAGTCGGCCACCCACGCGGCCCGTTCCGTACCGGGCAGTGTGGCGAGGAGCTTGGAGTGCTCGGCGAGCGACACCGTGCCGGGGCCGTTCGACGGGGGTACGGAGGGGGCGCCCAGCAGCGCGCGGGCCCACTCCGGGTCTCGCTGTCGTACCGCTGCCCGGCACCACGCCGCGTGCAGTTCCTCACCCCAGCCGTCGGCGACGGGCAGCGCGACGATCTCCTGTGCCGTGCGCCCGCCGAACCGCGCCGGCCAGGTGGACAGCGGGGTCGACTCCACCAACTGGCCCAGCCACCACGACCGTTCGCCCCGGCCGGACGGCGGCGTCGCGACCACGCCGTCGCGCTGCATCTCCGCATCGCATTCATGCGGCGCCTCCACGGCGATGGACGCGGAACCGGCCGTCAGGTCCGGGTTCACGCATGACGCCGCACGGGACGCCATCCGCCCGGCCAGCGCCGACTCCGGCAGCGCGGACAGCAGCTCGGCGGCCGTCGCGCGGACATTGCGGCTGCGGTCGGAGAGCGCCTGCTCCAGGAACGGTTCGTCCGCACCGGACAGGCCGGTACGCAGCGAGTCCACGAACATCAGCCGGTCCTCGGCACGCTCCGTCGGCCACGTGCTGGTCAGCAGCGCGAGCGCGCTCCCCGGATCATGTGCTCGTACGGCCCCGAGCAGGGCGACGCGCTCGGCGAACAAGCCCTCCTCCCACAGCCGGCGCACCGCCTCCGGGTCTGTCACCTCGGGCCGCGGCGCGCCGCCGGACGAGCCGCGCAGTGCGAACCTCCAGTCGGGGTTCAGCCGGGCCAGCCACAGCCCACGCGGCCCGGCGAACGCCAGGGCCTGCGGCCGCAGGTCGGTACGGGCGCGGGCCGCGTCCAAAAGTGCCGGGAGCAGCGCCTCCGGCGCCCGGTAGCCGTGCAGACCGGCTGTGGCCAGCCACTGCGGGATCAGCTCGGTGAGATCCGGCGCGGCACCGCGCCGGCCGCCCGCACCGCTCGGCGCCGACCGGTCGGCGAGCAGCTGGGCGAGTCTGCGCCGCGCGGCCGGCGGCAGGGGCGGCCGGAGGTCGGCGGGTGCCGTCCCCGGCCGAGCGGCCGCGGGCGCGGGAAGCAGTCCGGCTCTGTGCCGGACGGTGTGGAGCGCCGCCGCGTCCAGGAGCGCGACCGGCCCCCGATCGCCGCCCGCCGATGACGGTCGGCGATCGGTGCCGAGCAACGCCGAGGTGACGAGCTCTTCCCACGGGGTGGTTGTACTGGGCATCGGTCCTCCTCCAGGGGTCAGATGAGCGGCACGGTCTCGGCCGCACCGCCGTCGGAGCCGTCGGCCCAGGCGGCGAGCGGGTCGAAGCCGCGGTGGCCGCATTCGCCGAACACCGTGAGGGGCGCGCCGCCGGACAGCGCGACGAGCTTCCACAGACCCGGCCGGGACAGCGCCGACGGGACGACGGGCAGGGCCGTACCGCCTGTGGCGTCCGCCAGTTGCCAGCCGTCGCCCGACGGCACCGGTACGACCTCGCGCAGGGTCACCGGCCAGGACTCCAGCCAGGGGTCGTCCCGCAGGGCGCGCCCGTACGCGGCGACCGCGCCCGCGGTCGTCGAGCCCCGAGGGGGAGTGCCGGACGGCATCGGCGCACCGAACTGCGCGCCCAGCTCGGCCCGTAGCTGCCCGGCTCCCTGGTACGGCGTGAGCTCGGCGTCGAGCGTGACGCCCACCGGCAGGGCCTGCCCCGGGGAGCGCCCGGCCGCTCCGAAGGACAGCAGCAGTGCGGTGCGGCCCGAGTCGCTTCCGTGCAGCCAGATCCGACGCGTGACGATCTTGCCGTCCGGGGTGTCGTACTGGGCGAGGACCAGCCACCGGTCACGGACCGGGACGCCGTCGGCGGGGGATGTCAGCCCCACCCGCGTACGGACCGTCGCGGCCAGCGGCTCCGGCAGCCGGTCGATGCCCAGCCAGGCGGTGTCCAGCAGATGCAGCAGCGCGCACTCCTGGAGCAACCGCGCCGGCCAGCCGGCGCCGGACGCCGGGATCGCCCCCAACTCCCGGACCCGGCCGGCAAGTCCCGGCGCCTGAGCGTCGACCATGCGGGCCGCCGTCTCCTCCCACAGCCCGTACCCCGACCGGTCGGCCGCCGCCAGACCGCCGCGCAGCAGATCCATCAGCCGCTGCTCCAGCTCCTGTGCACCGCCGGTGATCCGCCCGGCCCGCCGCTCGGCGCGCCGCCGGGCGGCCTCCGGGTCGGCCGGGCCCGCGGCCGAGGCGCCGCCCGCCCCCGGCCCGCCCTTCTCCCCCTTGGCCTCTGCGCGCTTGCGACGGCCCGTCAGCCACTCGTCGGCCCAGTCCGGCACCTCGTCCGCGGGCAGGGCCGATGCGCCGGAAGCCCAGACCAGCAGCAGGCCCAGCGCGTGCTTGCACGGGAACTTCCGGCTGGGGCAACTGCACCTGTACGCAGGGCCGGTCGTGTCGACCACCGTTTGATACGGCTTGCTTCCGCTGCCCTTGCACAGCCCCCACACCGCACCCGAACCGTCACACCCGCCACCCGACCACGGTCCGGTCGAACCGAGCTTGCTCCCCGCCTTGCGTGATGCCTCGTCAGGAGCCAGGGCCAGGACCTGCTCCACCGTCCAGCGCGCCGCCGGGTCGGCGGTGCGCAAGGGTTCTCCCCCGTGAGATAGCAGCATGGGAACGACGGTAGAACGCGCCACTGACAATCATGCTGACCTGCCATTTCGTCGTCGCGCAAGTAGCTTGACTTTACTCTCCCTTTGCGATTCGCTGCGAGGTACCGACCGTTGAATCCGGGGGGATCGACCGATGAGTCACACCGTCCGCAGCATCCACAAATTCCGTAACGCCCGCACCGTCCGGACTGCCGTCTCCGCAGCCGTCGTCCTCGGTCTCGCCGTGGGCCTCGGGGCCTGCTCCGAGTCCGTCGATCAGGTGGACAAGGCCGTGAACGAGACGTACGAAGTCACCTACGAGGTCACCGGTACGAGCGTCGACGAGATCCAGTTCCACGCGGGCGGGGGCAAGGCCATGGACCCGGAGATCGAGACGGTCAAGTCCCCGACCCTGCCGTGGCGGAAGACCGTCACGCTGCGCGGCATCATGCCGCCCGCCGTCATGCCGATCGCCCTGGACGAGACCGGGGACGACGTCGCCTGCTCGATCACGTACAAGGGCAAGGTCATCAAGGAGGCCGAGGGCGAGGGACTCATCACCGGCGGCGGCTGCGTCGCGGTCTCGCCGGTGGCCGGCTGAACTCCCCGCCCGTAGCCGCTGGATCGGCCCCGACCTGCGGTCGGGGCCGGTTGTCAGTGGCATGGTGCACGGTGGGAACCACATCAGGTCGACCGATCTGGAGGGGGATCCATGACCGTGTCCGAAACCACCGCCACCGTCGGCGTCCAGGCCCTGCGGCCGCATGCCGAGGACGCCTTCGCCCATGAGCTGAAGGCCCTTGCCGCGGCCGACGACCGCCCGCGGCCCGCCCGTTGGCAGCTGTCTCCGTGGGCCGTCGCCACCTACCTGCTCGGCGGCACCCTGCCCGACGGCACGGTGATCACACCCAAGTACGTCGGCCCGCGCCGCCTCGTCGAGGTCGCCGTGACCACACTCGCCACCGACCGGGCCCTGCTGCTCCTCGGGGTTCCCGGCACCGCCAAGACCTGGGTCTCCGAGCACCTCGCGGCCGCTGTCAGCGGCGACTCGACACTGCTCGTCCAGGGCACGGCGGGCACGCCCGAGGAAGCCGTCCGCTACGGGTGGAACTACGCACAGTTGCTGGCACACGGCCCCAGCCGCGACGCACTGGTGCCCAGCCCGCTCATGCGTGCCATGTCCGAGGGCATGACCGCGCGGATCGAGGAGCTCACCCGCATCCCCGCCGATGTGCAGGACTCGCTCATCACGATCCTGTCGGAAAAGACGCTCCCCGTTCCGGAGCTGGGCCAGGAGGTCCAGGCCGTCCGGGGATTCAATGTCATCGCGACGGCCAACGACCGCGACCGCGGGGTCAATGAGCTGTCCAGCGCCCTGCGCCGCCGGTTCAACACGGTCGTGCTGCCGCTGCCCGCCACGCCCGACGCCGAGGTCGACATCGTTTCCCGGCGCGTCGACCAGATGGGGCGCTCGCTCGACCTTCCGGCCGTGCCCGACGGCATGGCCGAGATCCGACGGGTGGTCACGGTCTTCCGCGAACTGCGCGACGGCATCACGACGGACGGGCGCACCAAGCTCAAGTCCCCGTCGGGCACGCTGTCCACGGCCGAGGCCATCTCCGTCGTCACCAACGGCCTCGCGCTCGCAGCCCACTTCGGCGACGGAGTGCTGCGCCCCGGCGATGTCGCGGCCGGCATCCTCGGCGCGGTCGTCCGGGACCCGGCGGCGGACCGGGTGGTCTGGCAGGAGTACCTGGAGACCGTGGTCCGGGAGCGGGACGGCTGGAAGGACTTCTACCGCGCCTGCCGCGAGGTATCCGCATGACCCGGGCCGCGCGTCCCGTCGGACCGCTGCTGCTGGGGGTGCGGCACCACGGGCCGGGCTCGGCCCGAGCCGTCCGTGCGGCGTTGGAAGCCGCCCGCCCGCAGGCGGTGCTCATCGAGGGGCCTCCCGAGGGTGACGCACTGCTGCCGCTGGCTGCCGACGAGCGGATGCGACCGCCGGTCGCGCTGCTCGCCCATTCCGTGGACGACCCGGGACAGGCGGCGTTCTGGCCGATGGCCGCCTTCTCGCCCGAGTGGGTCGCGATCCGCTGGGCGCTGGCGCACGACGTGCCGGTCCGCTTCATCGACCTGCCCGCGGCGAACTCCCTGGCCATGACACAGGCAGCGGCACGCGAACCGGACGGGGGCGGTGAAGCGGACGGGACCGGGGGCGCGGACGGGGGCGTGGCCGGGGAGCCGGCTCCGGGAGGCTCACCCGGGCATGCCCCGATCGACCCCATCGGCGTGCTGGCCGAGACAGCGGGATACGACGATCCGGAGCGATGGTGGGAGGACGTCGTCGAACACCGCACCCAGGGCGATGAGGCCGTCGACCCACGGGCACCGTTCGCCGCGCTCGCCGAGGCGATGACGGCCCTGCGCGATGTGTACGGGGACGGCGGGCATCCTCGGGACGCCGTCCGCGAGGCGTACATGCGCATCCAGCTCCGCAAAGCGGTGAAGGAGTTCGGTGACGACGTCGCGGTCGTCTGCGGTGCCTGGCATGTGCCCGCACTCGGTACGAGGACCACACTCGCCGCCGACAGGGCCCTGCTCAAGGGGCTGCCCAAGCTCAAGGCCGAGCTGACCTGGGTGCCTTGGTCGCACCGGCGGCTCGCCCGGCGCAGCGGATACGGGGCGGGCATCGACTCGCCCGGCTGGTACGGACACCTCTTCGGGGCCGCCGACCGCCCGATCGAGCGGTGGATGACGAAGGTTGCCGGACTCCTGCGCGACGAGGACCGGTTCGTGTCGTCCGCCCATGTCATCGAGGCCGTCCGGCTCGCCGGGACCCTCGCCGTCATGAGGGACCGCCCGCTGGCAGGGCTGAGCGAGACGACCGATGCGATCCGGGCCGTGATGTGCGAGGGCTCCGATGTGCCGCTCGCGCTCGTCCGGGACCGGCTGATCGTCGGCGAGACACTCGGCGAGGTGCCGGACACCGCCCCTGCCGTGCCCCTGCAGCGTGACCTCACCCGACAGCAGCGCATGCTCCGTCTCAAACCGGAAGCGCTGGAGCGGGAGTTGGAGCTCGACCTGCGCAAGGACACCGACGCGGCCCGCAGCCGGCTGCTCCACCGGCTGCGGATCCTCGCCGTCGGCTGGGGCGAACCGGCCGCCGGGCGGGGGAGCACCGGCACCTTCCGGGAGAGCTGGCGGCTGCGCTGGGAACCCGAGCTGTACGTACAGGTCGCGGAGGCCGGCACCTGGGGCACCACCGTGCTCTCCGCGGCGACGGCCAAGGCCGGGTCCCAGGCGGTCTCGACGACCGCCCTCGCCGAGGTCACCGCGCTCGCCGAGCGCTGTCTCCTTGCCGAACTGCCCGAGGCACTGCCCGTGGTGATGCGGGCCCTCGCCGACCGCGCCGCGCTCGACGCGGACGTCGGCCACCTCGCCGACGCCCTGCCCGCCCTCGCCCGCACCTTGCGATACGGGGATGTGCGGTCCACGGACACCGCGGCGCTCGGCGAGGTCGCGGCCGGGCTCGCCGAGCGGATCTGCGTCGGACTGCCGCCCGCCTGCACCGGGCTGGACGCCGACGGAGCCACCGAACTGCGTCGCAAGGTGGACGGCGTCCACACCGCGATCGGGCTGCTCGCCGGAACCGTGCAGGCCGACGGACTCCGCGAGCGCTGGGCAGCCGTGCTGCACAAGCTGGCCGCCCGGGACACCGTCGCGGGTGTCATCCGGGGCCGTTCGACGCGGCTGCTCCTCGACGACGGGCGGCTCGAAGAGGACGACGCGGCACGGCTGATGGGCCTCGCCCTTTCGCCCGGCACACCCCCGGCCGACGCGGCGGCCTGGATCGAGGGGTTCGTCGGCGGGGCCGAGGGGGGCGGCATGCTCCTTGTCCACGACGAACGGCTGCTCGGCCTGGTCGACGCCTGGCTGGCAGGTGTCCCCGCCGACACGTTCACCGACGTGCTCCCGCTGCTGCGCCGGACCTTCTCGGCGTACGAAGCCGGCGTACGGCGCACGCTCGGCGAGCTCGTACGACGCGGTCCGGCCGCCGGGGCACCGGCCGCGATCGCCGCCGGGACGACGGCACCCGGCTTCGGCCCGGGCCTCGACGAGGCGCGGGCGGACGCGGTGGTGCCGGTGCTGCGGCTGATGCTGGGACTGGACGCCGAGGGCGCAGAGGGTGCCGAGAACGCCATGGAACCGCTGGGGGCAACAGGATGACGACGGTCACGGAATCCGGCACGGACGCGGAGCGGCGGGGAGCCGTCGGGCGGGGTGCTGCGGACGACGAACGGCTCCGGCGGTGGCGCATGGTGCTGGGCGCGGACAGCGCCGAGTCCACCGGGTGCACCCTGACTGGACAGGACGCCGCGATGGACGGTGCGCTGAACGCGCTGTACGGCGGCGGGGGCGGGCCCGGCAGCCGCGGCGGGAGCGAGCGCTCGGCCGGACTCGGCGCCTCCGCCCCGTCCGTCGCCCGCTGGCTCGGCGACATCCGCACGTACTTCCCCAGCTCCGTCGTCCAGGTCATGCAGCGCGACGCGATCGACCGGCTCGGTCTCTCCGCGCTGCTGCTGGAGCCGGAGATGCTGGAGGCCGTCGAGGCGGACGTCCACCTGGTCGGAACACTGCTCTCGCTCAACAAGGCGATGCCGGAGACGACGAAGGAGACGGCGCGAGCCGTCGTACGCAAGGTGGTCGACGACCTGGAGAAGCGGCTCGCCACCCGCACGCGGGCCACGCTGACGGGCGCGCTCGACCGCTCGGCGAAGATCAACCGGCCGCGTCACCACGACATCGACTGGGACCGCACCATCCGGGCCAATCTCAAGAACTACCTCCTGCTTCCCGGCGGGGACGGGGCCGGCACGGTCGTCCCCGAGCGGCTCATCGGCTACGGGCGTGCCGCGCAGGCGGTGAAGAAGGACGTCGTCCTCTGCATCGACCAGTCGGGGTCGATGGCCGCCTCCGTCGTCTACGCCTCCGTCTTCGGCGCGGTGCTCGCCTCCATGCGCACATTGCGGACCAGGCTCGTCGTCTTCGACACGGCTGTCGTCGACCTCACCGAGCAGCTCGACGACCCCGTCGACGTCCTCTTCGGCACCCAACTCGGTGGCGGCACGGACATCAACCGGGCGCTCGCCTACTGCCAGTCCCAGATCACCCGGCCCGCCGACACCGTCGTGGTCCTCATCAGCGACCTCTACGAGGGCGGCATCCGCGACGAAATGCTGAAGCGGGTGGCCGCGATGAAGGCGTCCGGCGTGCAGTTCGTGACGCTGCTCGCCCTGTCCGACGAGGGCGCGCCCGCCTACGACCGCGAGCATGCGGCGGCGCTCGGCGCGCTCGGAGCACCGGCATTCGCGTGTACCCCGGACCTCTTTCCGGAGGTGATGGCCGCGGCACTGGAGAAGAGGCCACTGCCCATACCGGACAAGGAGACCCATCGGTAACTAGGGGCTTGCGTCAACCCGGGAGGGTCGTGCAAGCATCGTCCCGTCGCCCGCGGAGGACTGCGTTCCGCAGTCCGCGCCATTCTGGGAGGGCTCACTCCGACGTGACCACAGCAGCTGTACGTCCAGTCGCCGACCCGCGCCCGGTGCGCGGGCCGGTCGGCCGGCGCACGCTGCAGGTGGTGCTGTTCCTGGGCGGACTGCTGGCGCTCGGCGTCCTCTTCGGGGCCGAGGCGCACGCGGAGCAGGTGCCCGTTCCGTCACATGCCCTCGTGGAGAAGGCGGTTGCACGCGGGGCCGATGCGATGGCCGGCCGGACAGCGGTTCCGGACGCCGAACCGGCCACGGACGCCACCGAGGCGTCGGCCGCGGTCGCGACCCGCGTTCCGGCCGCCCCGCCGGAGGGGGCGCCGGCCGCCGAAAGGCTCGCCGAGCCTGCGGCCGCCAGCACCGCCACTGCTCGACCCGCTCCCTCTGAGGCCACCGCGGGCTCCGACACCGTTCCCGGCCTCCGGCCGGTCGCCGGGGCGGCGCGGACCACGGTCCAGGACCTCGGCCGACCGGTCGGCCGACTGGTCGGAAAGGCCGTCGCCACGGCCCTCGGCCAGGCTGTTGGGATGCTCCCGCACCCGTTGACGCTGTCGACAGGACTGCTGCCTCCCCATCCCCCCACCGAGCCGCCCGCCCACGGCTCTGCCGAGGGCGGTGCCCCACGCCACGCCGCACCCGCGCCTCGTCCTGCCGGCGCGTACACCGTTGCGGCCGATCAGGGCCGGGGCTTCGCCGCCCTGCTGAGCGGCGTGACTGTGAAGGAAACGGAGCGACGGGGCGCCGCGCCGCAGGACCGGCCGGCGCCCGGGCAGGTGCCGCCCGACCCCTGTGGCGGCTTCGGTGGCACCGCCACCGCCGTGACGCATGTGCCGCGCGGCGGCGACCAGCACGCCGTCCCGTTCGCGGGCGGTGCTTCCTTCGGGCTCGTACGCGGTGCTGCTCTTCCGGCCACCGCCGCCCCGATGCGTGACAGATCCGGCGAGATCGTCGAATTCCCCGGCTAGGGCAGGCCGTTCCCCCGCCTCGACCTGCCGCGCGGGGGCGGAACAGGTCTGCCCGCTGTCCGGACGACTCCGGACCGTCGAAACGCATTCGAAGGATCTGACGCACATGCACAAGAACATCCGCCGTTCCATAGCTGTCGCCGCCACGGCCACCGGGATGTGGGCCCTCGGCACCGCCGCAGCCAGCGCGGACGAGCTGCCCGTCTCCGTCCCGCTGTCCACTCCCGACCACGCGGCCGACGCGGCCGACGTGATCAATGGGGTCGAGGGCCTCGAGGACACCGTGCGGACGACGGCCGGTGAGGCGAGGACAGCTGTCGGCGACACGGTCTCCGAGGCCACCGCGGCCGCCGGGCAGACCGGGCAGGTGACCGGCCTCAAGGGGAAGGTCGCCGACGCCACCGGCACGGTCACGGGCACCGCCGACCGTGCCACCGGCGGCGCGGACGCGCAGGGCGTGCAGAACCTGTCCGGCCTGTCCGGTGCGTACGGGACGCAGGACCCGCAGGGTCTCCCCGACTACGACGTTCCCGGGTTCGACGTCTCCTCGTACGGCGTCCCCACGTACGACATCCCGACCGCCCCCGACGCCCCGATCGACTACCTCTTCGGTCCGATCGAGCAGATCCCCGGCTACGTGCAGAACACCGCCCCCGGCACCGTGGCCACGGCACAGAGCACCGCGCACGGCGCTGTCGCGCAGGCCGGACCGGTTGTCGGACAGACCTCCGACTCCGTGCTCCCGCCGGTCGTCGTCGACGTCGTCTCCGCGGTGCTGCCGGTCGTCGACCAGGCGCTCGGGGATGTCGGCACCCTCGTCCAGGGTGTGGTCTCCGAGGTCTCGCCGTTCGCCCATGGTGTCGTCGCGCAGGACGCCCTGCCCTTCGTGCACGGCGTCACGGCCGAGGTCGCATCGCTGGCCGACGGCGTGACCGGTGCGGTCCAGCCGTTCGCCGGGGGAGTCGTCGCCGAGGTGCAGCCGCTCGCCCAGGGGCTGACCGGGAACGCGGTCACCCCGTTCGCCCAGGGCGTCACGGCCCGGGTGAAGCCTCTGGCGCAGGGTGTCGGGGCACAGGTGCAGCCGTTCGCGGCCGGTCTCGTCGGCACGGCGGGCGGCGACGCCCGTCCGGCCGTCGAGCACGCGGCGTACGGAGCGGCGGGTCTGGACTCGGTCGCTCCCGCCCATCTGCGCGACGCGGTGGCCGCCTTCACCGCACCGGAGTACCCGGCCCCGGGGATCTGAGCCCCCTCGGAACGCCGAAGTACAGCTCCCGGCCCGTGGCCGGGCGGTTCCCCGTCGCGTCAGGACCACTGCGTCCCGACCGTGGGGCCGCCCGGCCGCGGGCCGTCCTCGTACCACCGGCGCGGCCCGTGCGGTTCTGTCCACTGCGACCCGGCCACCGGCACGATCTGTGACCGTAATCACCGCCCAGGTGTGATCTGCGATTTAGGGTCATGCGGAGCTCGGGGATAACCTGCGAGATGGACATGCCGCGTACTCGGTAACCGTGTGCGCCTTCCTTGTGACCGAGCAGTCACGTTGCCCCTCGCGGCACGCCCACGCTGAAAACGAACCGCGAGACCACTGAAAAGGGACGGACGCGCGTGGACCTGTTCGAGTACCAGGCGAGGGACCTCTTCGCCAAGCACGGTGTACCGGTGCTGGCCGGTGAAGTCATTGACACGCCTGAGGCAGCCCGCGAGGCGACCGAGCGGCTGGGCGGCAAGTCCGTCGTCAAGGCGCAGGTGAAGGTCGGCGGCCGCGGCAAGGCCGGCGGCGTCAAGCTGGCCGCCACCCCCGACGAGGCGGTCGCCCGGGCGACCGACATTCTCGGCATGGACATCAAGGGCCACACGGTCCACAAGGTGATGATCGCCGAGACCGCGCCGGAGATTCTTGAGGAGTACTACGTCTCGTACCTCCTCGACCGCACCAACCGCACCTTCCTGGCCATGGCCTCGGTGCAGGGCGGCATGGACATCGAGGAGGTCGCGGAGAAGACCCCCGAGGCCCTCGCCAAGGTCCCGGTCGACTCCAACACCGGCGTCACGATCGAGAAGGCCCGCGAGATCGTCGCCCAGGCGAAGTTCCCGGCCGAGGTGGCCGAGAAGGTCGCCGAGGTCATGGTGACGCTGTGGGAGACGTTCGTCGCCGAGGACGCGCTCCTCGTCGAGGTCAACCCGCTCGCCAAGGTCGCCTCCGGCGACGTCCTGGCGCTCGACGGCAAGGTGTCTCTCGACGAGAACGCCGACTTCCGTCAGCCCGGCCACGAGGCCCTTGAGGACAAGGACGCAGCCAACCCGCTCGAGGCTGCCGCCAAGGCCAAGAACCTCAACTACGTCAAGCTCGACGGCGAGGTCGGCATCATCGGTAACGGTGCCGGTCTGGTCATGTCGACCCTGGACGTCGTCGCGTACGCCGGTGAGAACCACGGCAACGTGAAGCCCGCCAACTTCCTCGACATCGGTGGCGGCGCCTCCGCAGAGGTCATGGCGAACGGCCTGGAGATCATCCTCGGCGACCCGGACGTCAAGTCCGTCTTCGTCAACGTCTTCGGTGGCATCACCGCGTGCGACGAGGTCGCCAACGGCATCGTCCAGGCTCTTGCGCTGCTCAAGAGCAAGGGCGAAGAGGTCGCCAAGCCGCTGGTCGTGCGCCTCGACGGCAACAACGCGGAGCTGGGTCGCAAGATCCTTTCCGACGCCAACCACCCGCTGGTGCAGCGTGTGGACACCATGGACGGCGCGGCCGACAAGGCCGCCGAGCTCGCCGCGGCTGCGAAGTAAGGGACGAGGGACTCCAACACCATGGCTATCTTCCTCACCAAGGACAGCAAGGTCATCGTCCAGGGGATGACCGGTGCCACCGGCATGAAGCACACCAAGCTCATGCTGGGCGACGGCACCAACATCGTCGGCGGCGTTAACCCGCGCAAGGCCGGCACGACCGTCGACTTCGACGGCACCGAGGTTCCCGTCTTCGGCTCCGTCGCCGAGGCGATGGAGAAGACCGGCGCAGACGTGTCCGTCCTCTTCGTGCCGCCGGCCTTCGCGAAGGCCGCCGTCGTCGAGGCGATCGACGCCGAGATCCCCCTCGCTGTCGTGATCACCGAGGGCATCGCCGTCCACGACTCGGCCGCCTTCTGGGCGTACGCCGGTTCGAAGGGCAACAAGACCCGGATCATCGGCCCGAACTGCCCCGGCCTGATCACCCCCGGCCAGTCCAACGCCGGCATCATCCCGGGCGACATCACCAAGCCCGGCCGCATCGGTCTCGTGTCGAAGTCCGGCACGCTGACCTACCAGATGATGTACGAGCTCCGTGACATCGGCTTCTCGTCCGCCGTCGGCATCGGTGGCGACCCGATCATCGGTACGACGCACATCGACGCCCTCGCGGCGTTCGAGGCCGACCCCGAGACCGACCTGATCGTCATGATCGGCGAGATCGGCGGCGACGCCGAGGAGCGTGCGGCGGACTTCATCGCGAAGAACGTCACCAAGCCGGTCGTCGGTTACGTCGCGGGCTTCACCGCCCCCGAGGGCAAGACCATGGGCCACGCGGGCGCCATCGTCTCCGGCTCCTCCGGCACCGCCCAGGCGAAGAAGGAGGCCCTCGAGGCCGCCGGCGTCAAGGTCGGCAAGACGCCGACCGAGACCGCCAAGCTGGCGCGCGAGATCCTCGGCGCCTGATCACCTCTTCGCGGGACTGCCTCCGCACAGACGGCGCGGGCCGGAGCGCCTGTGCGTGGGCCGGAACGCGCCGGAGGTCACCTCAGGTCCGGTACCAGTCGCGCCGGGCCACGGACGAGCTCTTCGCGGAGCTTCTTCTGCAGCTCCAGGTCCTGTGGGGTCAGCTTCTGGGGACCGCCGTGGGGAGACGCACCACCGACCTGCTCGGCGGGCGGATTCGCGTACTGCACCGGAGACGTCACCGTGGTGATCAGCGCGATCCCGACGATCAGAGCCGTCAGGGCGATGGCTGCCCGCGTCCAGAGTCTGGCCTTGTGCTCACTGCCGTCACGGATCGCACGGGCCGCGGGCATCGCGGCCACCGGCTGAGTGAGGGCGAGCGCGCCCAGCTGCTCGTGCAGCAACGCCGACTGCCCGGTGGGCGACGAGGGTTCCGCCAGCTCGGGCACCTGCTCTGCCACCGCGGCACGCGCGTTCATCAGCCGGCTTGCAGTCGCCGGTGTGCTTGCCTCCGTCTCCGCGGCGGTCTCCGGCAGGTCCAGGCCGACACCGTCGTAGAGCAGGAGGGTGCGACGGTAGGACGGCGGCAGGTCGAGCAGTGCGTCGAGCAGGGCCCGCGCGTCGGGGGCGGCGGGCGGCGGGTCGGGGTGGCGGTGCGCCCGGCGCAGCCGGTGCCAGGGCGACACGGCGTACTCGTATGCGGCTGCCCGTACCCAGCCCGCGGGGTCCCGGTCCACCGCGACCTCGGGCCAGCGCTGCCAGGCCTGCTCGAAGGCCCGCTCGACGGCCTCCCTGGAGAGGCTCCGGCGCCCGGTCAGCAGGAACGTCTGGCGGAAGAGGGCGGCGGCGTTCCTCGTGTACAGGGCGTCGAATGCCTCCGCGGGTGTGAGCGCGGCTACGGGGGCGTCCGGCCGGTCGGTGGCCGTCGGCTCGTCCGCCCGCGCCGCTTCGGCCGGTGCCGCTGCCGGGGACGACGACGGCTCCGTCCGATCCGCCCGCTCGTCGTGGGCGCCCTGGGGGGCGCTTTCCGATGCGCCCCGTGCCCCGGTGCCGCCCGTGCAGGCCGAGCCGATCAGCTTCGCGTACGCCTCGCGCTTCCGCCCCCGAGGGCTGGCGCGGCCCGACTCCCAGGCCCGGACCGTGGCCGGGGTGACGCCCAGGGCCGCAGCGACCTGCTCCTCGCTCAGCGACTTCTCCTCACGCAGCCGGCGTCGCTCCTCGGGGGAGGGCAGGGGGGAGGAGCCGGCCGTGTCGGTGGCGCTCCGAGTCATGAGGAACCCCCGGCAGGCCTCCATGGGATGGAAATGTACATAACCGTATATTGGGCGACACAGCGGCTAATCGCCCGTTACATGGATTAAGTGCGTGTCGTTGGGAGCATTGCCGTGTGATCCACATGACCGAACGCACCCCGTCGTTCTCGGCAGAGCAGGGAAGGACCGCCGTACTGGCATCCGCCCTTGTTCGGGGGGGGCTTGCCGCGGGGCTCGGACTCGGCTCGCTCACCGTCCTCGCCCTGGCCGTGTGGATCAGCTCCCCGGCCCCCGACAGCGGCCCCGGCGGGGCCCTCCACACGGCGGCCGGGATCTGGCTGCTGGCGCACGGCGCGGTACTCGTCAGGACCGACACCCTCAGCGGCGCGCCCGCCCCCGTCGGCATCGTCCCGCTGCTGCTCACCGGAGTGCTGGTGTGGCTGGTGCACCGGGCCGCCCGCGACGTGATGGAGCCGGACGAGGGGCGCACCCCGCCGTCGGGCGCGAGCGCCTTCTGCCTGGTGACGGCCGGATACCTGCTGGTCGCGGTGGCGGTCGCCCTCTATGCGAAGGGCGGACCGATGTTCGCGCGGCCGGGCTCGCTCCTGTTCCCGATGGCCCTCGTGGTGGGGGGTGGGGCGGCCGCCGGGGTGTGGGCAGCGGCCGGGCGCCCGATCGGGCCGCCGCCGGCCTGGGCGCCGGTGCGGGTGCGCGAGGCGCTGGCACGGTCCCGGTTCGTGGAGCGGGCGGACGCGGTGCTCCGGTCGGCGGTGGCCGGGACTGCGGTGCTGCTGGGTGGTGGGGCGCTGCTCGTCGCGGTGGCCCTGGTGTGGCATGAGCAGGCGGT
The DNA here is from genome assembly GCF_042802415.1 of Streptomyces sp. NPDC057486. Lineage (NCBI taxonomy): Bacteria > Bacillati > Actinomycetota > Actinomycetes > Kitasatosporales > Streptomycetaceae > Streptomyces > Streptomyces sp. NPDC057486. The sequence continues at coordinate 51,936 of NZ_JBHVEE010000055.1, forward strand.
GCAGGACTCGTTCCTGGGGCTCTCCGGCGACTGGGCGGGCCGGGCCGCGGTCCTGCTGCTGGCGCTGGTGCTCGTGCCGGATGCGGCGATGTGGGGTGCCGCGTACGGGATGGGGCCGGGATTCGCCCTCGGTACGGCGTCCACGGTCACCCCGCTCGCCTTCACCGGGCGGCCGGCCCTGCCGGATTTTCCGCTGCTGGCGGCGGTCCCCGCCCACGGAACCGGAACGGCTCCGAACTGGGCGGCCGCGGCGGTACCGGTCGCGGCCGGGGTGACGATCGCCTGGTTCACGGTGCGGAGGGCGGCGCCCGCCCGTGGCGTCGGGGAGTCGGCATGGGGCCTGCGGGGGACCGCGCTGACGGCTGCCCTGGCTGCGCTGGGATGTGGCGTGTGTACGGCGGTGCTGGCCGCGGCGGCGGGCGGTCCGCTGGGGACCGGTGCGCTGGCGGAGTTCGGCCCGGTGTGGTGGCTGACCGGGGCGGCCGCGGTGGCGTGGACGGCCCTGCTCGGTGTGCCGGGGGCGCTGCTGCTGAGGGCGTGGCGGCTGCGGGAGCCCGGCAGTGAGGGGGAGCGCGCCGAGGCGACGGAGAAAGCGGTGAGCCCCGTGACACCTGGGGTGGCCGATGCGGAGGCGCCCGGGCGGCCGAGCGAGGAGCGGCGCCGGTGGTGGCGCCTGCGGCGCGGGCCCGGGGGCGAGGACGCGGCCGCCGGCACGGCGCCCGGAACCGGACCTGTGGCCGGCGCAGGCTCCGTACGGCCGTCCGTGACCGCGCCTGCGGCCGCCTCCGTACCCGCCTCCGCGTCCCGCGAGGAGGAACACGCGGGCCGGGACGCGTACGACTTCCTGCCGACCGGTCCGTGGCAGGGGGGAGCGGTTGAGGATCTCCCTTGGGACACGCTCCTCACGGAGCCGGAAACGCCATCGGCCCGGCCTCCGGAGGCCGGGCCGACGAGTGGGCCGGGAGAAAACGCTAGTTCTTGACGCCGAAGAACGGTTCCAGCGGCTTCGGCAGGAGATCGTTGCAGGCCAGCTGTCCGGACTTGGTGAGCGCGTCGTTCACGCAGGTGTAGTAGTCGCGGTAGACCAGCTGCACCGTGAACGTCATCGCGACGATCGACAGGGCCAGCAGCGCCGTGACGAGCCCGCTGACCGCGGCTGTCGTCTGCGGCCTGCCCTGGTTCTGCGCGTACGGCGCACCGGGTCCGGAGGCAGGGGCGCCCGCCGGAGCGGAGCCCGTACCGGAGGAACCGGCGGCGCCGGCCGCGCTGTCCGTCGCCGTCGCGCTCCTGGGCTTGGCGCGCAGTGAGCTGATCGACCAGTACACGGCCAGCGCGCCGAGCAGCAGGGCGATCTCCGGGAAATCGAAGATCGCGAAGAAGAAGGCCCACATGCCGGAGAGCAGCGCGTAGCGGGCGCGGCGCTGGGCGGGGTCGGTCGGGTCCCAGCGCAGTCCGCCGGGAGTGTTCTCGGGTCCGCCCTGTCCACCCGGGCCGCTCGGTCCGCCGGGACGGCCGCCGAAGCCGCCGCTCTGGCGTCCCGGCTGGTGGCTGCTCCACTGACTGCCCCAGACGGGGCGGTCGTCGGAGGAGCCTCCCTCGGGTGCCCCGTCGCCGTTTCCGCTCCCGTCCCCGTCGGTCCCGCCGTTCGACGGGTGGCGGGGCTGCCACGGCTGGTCGGGGCGGTTCTCCGGCGGTGCGGCGAACGGGTTGTCGTCCTTGTCCGGGGAAGAGGAGGGGCCCGTGGGGGGCCGGCGTTCCCTCAGCAGCACCGAGGACCGCTCGGGCAGCGGGAGGCGGAAGGCGGTGCGGCGGCGTCGGTCCGGCATATGGTGAACGTCTTCCCCATCTCGTCATTTCCGCCCTGTGGACGGTTCGCTGTCCCCTGACGCTACCTCCCGGCCGTCAGGGGCCGAAAGCTGGGAGCGCGGCGGTGGCCCGCGCCTTCCGCCCGGATGTCCTTCCTCGCTTCGGTCCGGCCCCTCACCCCCGTCCCGTGGGGGTCCCCCGATGTGCCGGTATCGTTGCTGACGGTCGACTCCTTCGTAGAGTTCCCCGTATTGAGGGGCGCGATTCTTTCGTACGACCGTACAAATAGCGTCGCTCTGCTTCACCGCGCGAGGCTTCACCACGCGAGAAAGGGCCCAGCCGTGGCCTCCCCGCCCTCCTCCGCCGCCCCGGCCCGCCTGGTCGTGCTGGTCTCCGGCTCGGGTACGAACCTCCAGGCCCTGCTCGACGCGATCGGTGACGACCCTGCGGGCTTCGGAGCCCAGGTCGTCGCGGTCGGCGCCGACCGCGACAACATCGTCGGTCTGGAGCGGGCGGAACTCGCCGGGCTGCCGACGTTCGTCTGCAGGGTCAAGGACTACGGCACCCGCGAGGAGTGGGACGCGGCGCTCGCCGCGGCCACCGCGGCGCACCACCCGGACCTCGTGGTGTCCGCGGGCTTCATGAAGATCGTGGGCAAGCGGTTCCTCGCCGAGTTCGGTGGCCGGTTCGTCAACACCCACCCCGCCCTGCTCCCCAGCTTTCCCGGTGCCCACGGGGTGCGTGACGCCCTCGCGTACGGCGCGAAGGTCACCGGGTGCACCGTCCACTTCGTCGACGACGGCGTCGACACCGGTCCGATCATCGCGCAGGGCGTGGTCGAAGTGACCGAAGAGGACACGCCGGAGGGCGAAGCCGCTCTCCACGAACGCATCAAGGAAGTCGAGCGCAAGCTGCTCGTCGAGGTCGTGGGGCGGCTCGCCCGTAACGGCTATCGCATTGAGGGACGAAAGGTTCATCTCGGTCATGTCGGTGAATAAGCCCATCCGCCGCGCCCTGGTCAGTGTCTACGACAAGACGGGGCTCGAAGACCTCGCCCGCGGTCTGCACGAGGCGGGCGTCGAGCTCGTCTCCACCGGTTCGACCGCCGGGAAGATCGCCGCTGCCGGTGTGCCGGTCACCAAGGTCGAGGAGCTCACCGGCTTCCCCGAGTGCCTCGATGGCCGCGTGAAGACGCTGCACCCGCGCGTCCACGCCGGCATCCTCGCCGACCTGCGCCTGGACGCCCACCGCGAGCAGCTCGCCGAGCTGGGTGTCGAGCCCTTCGACCTCGTCGTCGTCAACCTGTACCCGTTCAAGGAGACCGTCGCCTCCGGTGCCTCCGCCGACGAGTGCGTGGAGCAGATCGACATCGGCGGCCCGTCGATGGTTCGCGCCGCCGCCAAGAACCACCCGTCCGTGGCCGTCGTCACCAGCCCCGAGCGGTACGCCGACGTGCTTGCCGCGGTCGGGGCGGGCGGCTTCGACCTGGCCACGCGCAAGCGGCTGGCCGCCGAGGCGTTCCAGCACACCGCCGCGTACGACGTGGCCGTCGCCTCCTGGTTCGCGGACGACTACGCCGCCGCCGACGACTCGGGCTTCCCCGACTTCTTCGGTACGACGTACGGGCGCAGCAACGTCCTGCGGTACGGCGAGAACCCGCACCAGCCCGCCGCGCTCTACACCTCCGGCTCCGGCGGCCTGGCCGAGGCGGAGCAGCTGCACGGCAAGGAGATGTCGTACAACAACTACACGGACACCGACGCCGCGCGCCGGGCCGCGTACGACCACGCCGAGCCGTGCGTCGCGATCATCAAGCACGCCAACCCGTGCGGCATCGCGATCGCCGACGACGTCGCCGAGGCGCACCGCAACGCGCACGCCTGCGACCCGCTGTCGGCCTTCGGCGGCGTCATCGCCGTCAACCGTCCGGTGACCGTCGCCATGGCCGAGCAGGTCGCGGAGATCTTCACCGAGGTCATCGTCGCCCCGGCGTACGAGGACGGCGCGGTCGAGATCCTCACCCGCAAGAAGAACATCCGCGTGCTGCGCTGCCCCGACGCCCCGAGCTCCGAGGTCGAGGTCAAGCCGATCGACGGCGGCGCGCTGCTCCAGGTCACCGACCGGCTCCAGGCCGACGGCGACAACCCGGCCAACTGGACCCTCGCCACCGGTGAGGCACTCTCCGCGGACGAGCTCGCCGAGCTCGCCTTCGCCTGGAAGGCCTGCCGCGCGGTCAAGTCCAACGCCATCCTGCTCGCCAAGGGCGGCGCCTCGGTCGGCGTCGGCATGGGTCAGGTCAACCGCGTCGACTCCGCGAAGCTCGCCGTCGAGCGGGCGGGCGAGGAGCGGGCGCGCGGCGCGTACGCCGCCTCGGACGCGTTCTTCCCGTTCCCGGACGGCCTGGAGATCCTCACCGCGGCCGGCATCAAGGCCGTGGCCCAGCCCGGCGGTTCGGTCCGTGACGAGCTGGTCGTCGAGGCCGCGAGGAAGGCGGGCGTGACGATGTACTTCACGGGTACGCGGCACTTCTTCCACTGAGCGGCCCGAACGCCGAGGGCGTCTCCCGGAGCAGGTCTCCGGGCGCCGCTCTTCGCGCTGCCCCGGCGAAGAGGCGCCTGCGGCGGGGGTCGGGCCGACGGTGTGAACCGTCCGGCGGGGCCCGTACGCCACGGGGCGCCGGTCGGGGGCGCAGAAACGACCGAAGGCCGTAACCCACTCGGGTTACGGCCTTCGGCCATGTGCCACTGTGCGCCGAGTCGACCGCAGCGGTCGGTCGGCTCAGGCGCGCGGGCGCTGGAACCAGGCGGCGCCGTCCGACTTCGCCACGAAGACGATGATCAGAACGCCGAGCGCGATGCTGACGATGCCCAGCGGCAGCTGGAAGATGCCACCGAGGCAGATGAACGCGCCGTAGACGATGGCGCAGACGCGGGTGGCGTTGCCGCCGGACTTCATCTTGAGCGCCAGCGCGACGGAGAGCCCGGCGAAGATCAGGGCGAGCACGGCGACGAACGCCAGGATGCCCTTGCCGAAGTTCTCGATCGTCTCGGTGTCGGCCGCCGTGGTGCCGGCATTGCCGACAGCGTCGGAGACGGCGCCCATGCCCGCGAACGCGATGATGGCGGCGATGATCTGGAAGGCGGCAACCACCCACAGCATCACGCGTGCTGCCTTCACGCCGCCCGGCATCTCGACCGGGGCACCCGGGAAGCCGTAACCGGGCGGGGCCTGCGGGTAGCCGTAACCCTGCTGCGGCACGCCCTGCGGGGTCTGCTGGGGGTAGCCGTAGCCCGGCTGCCCGCCCTGCGGCTGGCCATAGGGGTTGTTCGGGTCGCCGAAGCTCATGGCGAATTCCCTCCGTTGCAAAATGTGCGGGGACGACGCGGTCCGCGCGGAGGAATGGTGCTCGATCAGAACGACCTGTCCCCCGACACTGCCCGCGGTGCTGCGAGGGCGGGCCGGCAGGCCCGCGGCCGGATCAGTACTGCGGCTGCCGCTGGCGGTTGAACCAGGCGTTGCCGTCGGCCCTCGCGACGAAGACGATGATCAGCACGGCGAGAACCGTGTGGACGAGACCGAAGACGACGAACGGGTAGATACCGAGAATCGCGGTGATCGCACCGAAGATGATCGCCGTGATGCGGATGCCGTTGGTCCCCTTGCCGAACTTCACGGCCAGGAATACGGCAAGGACGCCCCACAGCACTGCGAAGGCCACGACGCCCCACAGGGCATTGCCGGAGTAGTCGGCAAGCTGCTGGAACTGAACGTCGTCCTTGAGCGTCGAGTCGTTCTTGGCGGCGTTCACGGCCGCAGCGGCGATCGCGAAGATGACCGCGCCGATGACCTGCAGACCAGTGATCACGTAGAGCATGACCCGGGCCGCCTTCACGCCGCCCGGCATCTCGGTGGGCACACCGGGGAAGCCGTAACCGGGCTGGACGGGCGGGGCCTGCGGGTAGCCGTAACCCTGCTGCGGCACGCCCTGCGGGGCCTGCTGGGGGTAGCCGTAGCCCGGCTGCCCGCCCTGCGGCTGGCCATAGGGGTTGTTCGGGTCGCCGTTGCTCATGGCGAATTTCCTCCGTCGAAAAATGTGCGGGGACGACGCGGTCCGCGCGGAGGAACGGTGCGCAATCAGAACGGCCTGTCCCCCCGACACTGCCCGCGGTGCTGCGCGGCTCATCGTGGTCTTGACATCGTCTTTTTGTCCAGCCAGTAGCCGTATGTGTTGTGCAAGCGCAACCTGATGGCAACCGGCGACACCCAGAATTGGTATGCGGGCGGGGTCATCCGCGAGGATGGGACCATGACTGCCCAGATTCTCGATGGCAAGGCCACCGCAGCCGCGATCAAGTCCGATCTGACCGTCCGCGTGGCGGCCCTCAAGGCGCAGGGCATCACCCCTGGCCTGGGAACCCTGCTCGTCGGGGACGACCCGGGCAGCCGGTGGTACGTGAACGGCAAGCACCGCGACTGCGCGCAGGTCGGCATCGGTTCGATCCAGCGCGAACTCCCCGACACCGCCACCCAGGAGGAGATCGAGGACGTCGTACGGGAACTGAACGCGAACCCCGACTGCACGGGTTACATCGTGCAGCTTCCCCTTCCCAAGGGCATCGACACCAACCGTGTCCTGGAACTGATGGATCCGGCCAAGGACGCCGACGGTCTGCACCCGATGAACCTCGGCCGCCTCGTACTGAACGAGACGGGTCCGCTGCCGTGCACCCCGCAGGGCGTCGTCCAGCTGCTCCGCCACCACGGTGTGGAGATCAACGGCGCGCACGTCGTGGTCGTCGGCCGCGGTGTCACCATCGGCCGCTCGATCCCGCTGCTGCTGACCCGGAAGTCCGAGAACGCCACCGTCACCCAGTGCCACACCGGTACGCGTGACCTCTCCGCCCAGCTCAAGCAGGCCGACATCATCGTCGCCGCCGCGGGTGTACCGCACATCATCAAGCCCGAGGACGTGAAGCCGGGCGCGGCCGTGCTCGACGTCGGCGTCAGCCGGGACGAGCACGGCAAGATCGTCGGCGATGTGCACCCCGGTGTGGCCGACGTCGCCGCGTGGATCTCCCCGAACCCGGGCGGTGTGGGCCCGATGACCCGCGCCCAGCTGCTCGTCAACGTGGTCGAGGCGGCCGAGCGCGATGCGGCTGCCGCGTCTTCCGGCTCCGCCGGCTGACCTGATGCTGACCTGATCCGGAAGGAACCCCATGGGTGCTGGTACGAGTCCGGCCGATCCGGCCGCCGCGGCGGACCGGACGATTCCGGCGCCGCCGGATGAGGGAGTGACTGCGGTGGAGGCCTCCGGCGGGGCGGCAGCGGGCGACCGTGCCCGGCCGGCCCGGGGTGCGGATGTGCGGCGGGACGACGACCCGGGAACCGGGCCGGAGGACGGTCCCGGCGCGGACGCGGGCTCGGCTTCCGGGGCCGATGCGGGCTCGGAAGCCGAGCCCGGAGCGGACGCGGCTCCCGGCTCCGACGCGGGCTCGGCCCCGGGTTTGCGGGACGACGTGGCTCGCGGTGCGGATGCCGGCGCGGGCGGCGGCCCGGACAGCGGTGCGCGCGGCTCCGACGGCGGCGAGCCGGACAGCGGAGCCGAGGGCGGGGGATCCGACGGCAACGGCTCGGACCGGGGCCCGGACGACGCCGTCCCCGCCCCCGCGCCCGATGGTGCCCCGCGCCGGTCGCGACGGTTCCCGTCGTTCACCCGGGACACCGCTCGCCCCGAGGGCGGCGGCCGGGCCGCGTCCGGGGACGCGCCCGCCCCGGCCCGGCAGTGGCCGCTGCTGGCCGTGCTCTGCACGTCCGGGATCGGACTGCTGATCGTCGCCCTGAACCTCTTCGCCGAGGCCTTCCGGATCGGCACGATACTGATCGGCGCGGCCCTCGTCGGGGGCGCCGTGCTGCGCTGCGTCGTCCCCTCGGTGGGCATGCTCGCGGTCCGTTCCCGCTTCACGGACCTGGTGACGTACGGACTCCTGGGCGTCCTGATCGTGATGCTCGCACTTGTGGCGCAGCCCAAGCCCTGGCTCGACATCCCCTTCCTGGAGCACGCGGTCCGGTTCACGATCCGCTGACATCGCCGCCCGTGCGGCCCCACCGCGGCCCCCTCGCACCCGACAGGTGCGAGG